>JAGLQE010000308.1 GCA_023137005.1 Thermoplasmata archaeon | reverse complement strand
AGGGATTTCATCTCCAACCTCATGGTTTAAGTAATTTTGGATGCCTCCCTAAGAAAAACCCATATATATACTTTTCGCAATTACTTATATCTAAATCCATATCTGAGCGAAAACCATATATACCATCTTCCAGGCAGTAAAGGTTAAATACCTCATCCCGAAGCGAGACCTATCATTTTTTATATCGGTTCTGACAGGTATTAAATATCCTTTTCGCTGAAGAAGGAACGGTATGCTCGGTATGTATGGTAGATATCGGCCTTGCTACTGATCTCATAGGGCGAGTGCATGCTAAGTAGAGCAGGTCCACAGTCCACTACATCGATATTGTTCTCTGCAAGGAATCTGGCCACGGTTCCACCGCCGCCTTCATCCACTCGTCCCAGTTCGGCTGACTGCCAAGGGATCTTATTCTTGTTAAAGATAGTTCTTACCTGACCCATGTACTCGGCTGTTGCATCATTCGCTCCGCCCTTTCCACGTGCTCCACCAAACTTGCAGATGACTATTCCGTGTCCGATCCTGGCTGCATTGTTCAGCTCATGAACTTCCTTGAAGACCGGATGAACGGCCACATCAACATCCGCAGATAGAGCAATGCTCTTGGAAATAATGGTCTTGAGATGGAAATATTTGAAATCAGGATCCAACTTGGCCATTATCTGTGAAACAGACAGTTCGAGATAATTGGACTGGGCACCGGTTGCTCCTATGCTTCCGACCTCCTCCTTGTCAAAGAAGTAAGCGATATTGGTCATCTCTGGTTTTTCGATGTCCAGTAATGCCATCAATGATGTATAAGCGCAGGCGCGATCGTCCTGTCCATATGCGCCGATCATGCTCCTGTCAAGGCCTACATCCCTCGGGTTCATGGCTGGAACTGCTTCCAGTTCTGCACTGATAAGGTCTTCCTCGGTTATTCCGTATTTGTCATTGAGGAGCTTGAGGATATGGAGCTTGATCTTGTTCTTCGCATCCTTCTCCGAGCTGAGGGGCTGATGACCAGCCAATATGACCAGTTCCTCACCCTTGATACCCTCGAAAAGTGTGCGAGTTCCCTGGGTCTTGTGGGCCAGATGCGGAAGCAGGTCGCCTATGACGAAGACCGGGTCGCTCTCATCCTCTCCTATGACTATATTGACCTTCTTTCCGTCTGCCTTGACCACAACACCGTGAATGGCCAATGGGATGTTCACCCACTGGTACTTCTTGATGCCGCCGTAATAATGTGTTTTGAATAGGGCGAGTTCGATATCCGAATCTTCGTAAAGGGGCTTCTGCTTGAGGTCTATGCGGGGACTGTCAACATGGGATGCGATCATCCTGAAACCATCGTCCAGGCCTTTCTTACCGATCACGGCCATTGCCATAACACGGCCCTTATTGACCATGTATACCTTGTCGCCAGCCTTCAGCTTCTTGTACTTGTCGATAGACTTGAAGCCTTTCTTCTCGATGATCTTGACAGTGAGATCAACGACCTCCCTCTCGGTCTTGCCCACACGCAGGAATTCCTTATAGCCCTCTCCAAAATCTTGAATGGCCTTCACGGTCTTCTTATCTGCGTCATTCCAGGCACTCTCTGTCTTCAATGTTAGCTTCTTTTCCAATGCGGAATCTGATTTCTTTGCCATATACCTACGCCCCTTTCTATATACTACCCTCAAGGAAATACAGTATATATCGGTTTTGCCGGATTAACTGATAACTATGGTTAAAGATGTGCACTAGTGGGCACATATTTTATTGATATTAAATTCATTCAGCACTCAAGATCTTCATCATCGAGATACCGGACAAGCCAGCACTCTCAGCAAGAGTTCAATCATCACAGGATCATTAATTCAGATTCATTATAATAATCCTTTGCATGAAATTACTAGCTGAATTAATTGACCTGTTCATATAGGCCATATCCTATCTGTGCGGCATTACAATCGCCGCATTTCTTTGCAGGTTATTTTACGGATACGGCGGTCTATTTCTTGCCCACAAATATATCATCCACAACTCAGATGATGTGTTTAAAAGTTTCCTCGAAAAGCCTATTACAGAATTTCCTCGATAGCCTTCATGACCTCGGCCAGCACCTTATCCACAGGCTGGTCAGCATCGATGATCTTTATCCTAGACTCGGCTTTGGCGATCCTCAGGTAATTGGCCCTCACCTTCTCCAGATAATCCTGCTTCTCGAACTTGGAGAGCTCGCCCCTGCCCTCTACTCGTTTGAGGGAGATCTCAGGCGAGATGTCCAGTAATAGGGTGATGTCTGGCTCTCGAATGATGGTCTTATTCATCTTCATTATCCACTCCACCGAGTCAATGCCCTGCTCGGCCAGAGGCTCGTGCAGAAGCGCGCCCTGGTAAGCGGTGGAGGAGTCGCAGTACCTGTCAGAAATGACTGTTTTTCCTGCGGACAGTTCTTTTTTTATGCGCTCCGTGTGAGTGGCCCTGTCTGCCATGAATATGAACAATTCGGTGTATGGACTGATCTCCTCGGTATAGCTCCTGCGTACAGCCTGGCCCAGCCAATTCTCGGAGGGTTCCAATGTGTGATATACTTCCTTTCCCCTTTCTTGAAGTATACTGGCAACCTGCTTTGATACCGTACTCTTCCCGCAGCCGTCAATGCCTTCGAAGGTGATGAATATGCCTCTCATCGAAGGGATATGGTGCTCACCACAAATAAGTTTTCCACCACAAATGCCTTATCATAGAAGGAAAATCCAGACGCGTGTTCGCAAAGAAATGCCTTCACTGGATAATCACACCCTTCATTCTTGCTGGGCTCGTCTATTTCGTCATAGACCTTAGCCCATTCAGGCTGTGCTGGCTATGGCCGATATTCATCCTGATAGGCATATTCTTCATGATATTCTTCCGCGACCCTGAAAGAGAGGTCGGCAAAGGCATCGTGGCGGCCGCGGATGGTGTTATCAGGGAAATATCAGATGATGGCCAGCACCTCAATATCTCTACTTTCATGAATGTCCACAATGTCCATGTGAACCGCGCCCCTATCTCGGGCAAAGTTATTGGGATAGAGAGGGTGCCAGGCTCCTTTAAACCAGCTTTCTCAAGTGATGCCAATGAGAATTCCAGAGTGAATATAGACATGGAAACAGACATTGGAAAAGTGAGGATAATTCAGATCTCGGGTGTATTCGCATATAGGATAGTTCCCTACATTTCAGTTGGCCAGACAGTGGAAAAAGGTGACAGGATAGGCATTATCAGATTCGGTTCCAGGGTGGATGTATTGTTCCCCTCTGGGAAGGTTAAACCTGCTGTGAAGAATGGGCAGAAGGTGCTTGCTAATATCACGACACTGGCCGAATCAATGAAGGAGGGAGAATAAATGAAATGGATGGGGAAGATATCCGCGGCCGACATGGTCACCCTCCTGAACGGACTTTCGGGCTTACTGGCCATTACCTATATTCTGGACGGCAATATGGTTGCCGCCTCTTGCCTCATCATATTGGCCATAGTCTTTGACGGACTGGATGGAGCAGTCGCCAGGAGGTTCGGCAGTTCCCATGAGTTCGGGAGGTTCCTGGACTCCATATCAGATTCCATCTCCTTCTGTTTTGCCCCCGCCTTACTGGTATACGGCAATCTGTACGACAAGGACCTTGGCAGTGCGTGGGTGAATATGCCCAATGCCCTGGCTGTTATCGCCACCATGTTCCTCGGTTCATTCGGAATACTGAGGCTGGCTAGATTCTCGAGCAAGGACTTCAAACACAAGCACTTCCTCGGCTTCCCCACACCCGCCATGGCACTTGGTGTGGTCCTGTTCTGCTCCCTTTTCGGCCTCGAGGAATTCAACCCTCTGAGCATGGGCTTCGAGCCATATTTCATCTTTGCCATATCCATGGTGCTGGCCTTCCTCATGGTGAGTGATGTGCCCTACCCGAAGATGAGAAAGGTATTCTTCGTATTGGCAGGGTTGACGGGCCTGCTAACATCCATTCCCATGTTACTGGTGATATTCGGTATTGATCTATTCAGCATTGAAACTCTATCAATGATCCAGATACTGGCTCTTATTCCATTCAATGGCTTCCTCATTGGGGGGCCCTTCATTGTTTTGTGGGAAAAACGGAAGAATAGGGCAAGGAAGGCTAAAACTGGTCATTAATTTCCAGTTCTATTATATACTCAAATTGTCTTTTTCGTATCATCTAGGAGAGATCTAGAATGAATGATTCCAATGAGATCGCGATAGAGGTCAAGGGCGTGGCCAAGACATACGATAAGGAGGTCGAAGCACTGAAAGGTGTGGACTTCACCATCAAAAAGGGAGAGGTATTCACACTTCTTGGCCCCAATGGTGCGGGAAAGACCACTTTTATCAGGATACTATGCACACAGCTCATGCCCTCTGCAGGAGATATCCAGATTCTGGGAGACAGTGTTCTCAATGATCCCGATGCGGTTCGGAAGAATATCGCCATGGTCCCCCAGGATGCAATGGCCTATTCCAATTTCACACCCTGGGATTACGCATATGCCTTCTGCCTTCTGAGAGGAATGGACAAGGAAACCGCCAAGAAGAAAGCTGAGGATTCCCTCAAGGCGATGCTCATGTGGGATATGAAGGATAAGCCATGCCAGTCAATGTCCGGGGGTGAGAAGAAAAGAGCCCTCATAGCGGCCACGATAGCCAGTGATGCTCCTGTTCTCGTTCTGGATGAGCCGACATCTGGACTGGATGCCATAGGCAGGCGGAATGTGTGGTCCACTCTCAGGGATAGAGCGGCGGAGGGAAAGACCATTATTCTCTCGACACATATGATGGACGAGGCAGAGATGGTGTCCGACCGCCTGGCCATTATAAAAGAGGGAGAACTGGTGACCATCGGGACCACCAATGAGATCAAGAAATGCGTGCCTTTCAAATACCGGGTCATCGCCCCGGAAGATGCGATTGACAAGAATATCTACAAAAATATAACCAAGATCGGGGACCGGGCCGTGGTCTACCTGGAGGATGACGAGGAGGCGATCAATATGGTCCGCGATATGCTGAAGAAGGACCTACATGCCGAGGCCTCGCCCGTGACACTGGAAGATGCCTTCGTATACCTTGCAGGAGGTGAAGATCAGTGAATATCAAAAAGATGGTCAATGACACTCTTGTATTAGCCTGGCTCAAGTCCATACCGGACCTTAAGAGACAGCCCATGTTGGTCGTGCTCCTGGTAGGTTTTGCAGCCATTCCACTTCTCTTCATCACCATGTTCGGGGGAGAGGAAATGCTGGACATCGGGCTCGTCGGAGTTATCGTGTCCAGTGTTGGGTTCATCGGGATCAGTGCCTCGATCCAGGATCTCACCTGGGATAGATATGTCAAGCTGAAGGAGATGGTGGTAGCAATGCCCGTCCATCCGGTATCATATGCCATGGGATTGACCCTGGCATCCCTGGCATTCACCATACCCGGTATCATTGCATTCACGGCCCTTGGCCTGTACAGGGGATTGTTCGACATCCCATCCATTATCACCATGTTCGGCTCCCTGACACTATGCTGGCTTGGCCTTTCTGTCATGGGTTTCACTGTTGCAACGTATCTTCACAAATCAAGCCCCAATACCCTGGGGGTTCTGGCAAATCTGCTCAGTCTGCTGTTCGTGTTCCTGCCCCCGGTATACTATTCCGAGAAGATGCTGGTGAATATTGGGGGCTATGATCTTTCGTGGATCGCATACCTTCTCCCAACCACCAATTCTGCAGCTATAATTCGTTATTCCACTGGCCTCACGGTCTGGGATGCCAATGCCTTCATGCTGCACTGGGTGGCATTGGTAATGATAGTGGTAGTATTCACGATACTGGTGGTAACGAAAGCTAGGTGGAGAGAACCCTAAGCAAATACTCAACAGATATTATGTAG
>JAGLQE010000307.1 GCA_023137005.1 Thermoplasmata archaeon | reverse complement strand
CCCGTGTTCCTGACGACGGCGGATATGGTCAGGATATCTCCGTGCATGGGATTATCGATGCTGAATTTGATGGTATCATTTGCCACTGCCAGATTGACCACATTTCCTATGTCCTGGCCAACAGGGACCGTGATGGAGTTGGAAACATTGTGCCCATCCATGTCACTGGCATATACCCTTAACTTGTAGTAACCGATAGATCGGAAATCCCCCATCATGGTGACACACTCATATGTTCCATCCAATTCCGGGTCTGTAAGAACAATATGATCGCTCAGGCCGATATCCGACATGTCCACCCAGACAGAACTGGTATCCAGATCATCATTGGGGTCTATTACTTTAACATGGAATGTGAATTCGTGATTGAAGCTTATCGGATCACGCCTCGGGGTATCTGGTAAAGAATCCACCCAACCATCACTGATTATCGGGGAAAAGGATTGATCCCCTCCGAACAGCTCATGTGTCCAGACCACGGTATCTTTGTCTATATCCACTATGGCCACATTCACTACCGATAAAGCACTGATATTGTTTGGGGCCACCTTGAAACTCCAGAGATCCCCTGCCTCCCAATCCTCATTCGAACCTTGAAGACCATAAAGCGTGCTATTATGTGTGCCTCTGGCCCTGAGAATATATGTCATATCATCGACCTTCAGGAAGAGCATCGTATAACCACCGGGCATGGCGATACCTCCTGTATTCGTCAAATTGATATACGCTCCCTGGTCCCAATCATCTATGGGATCAACATAGCCCGAGAAGGTTACAAATGTATTGTCACTGGGTTGTGGGAATCGATTGACCATCAGCATTATGCTGGAGAATAGAATAACGGTTATGCTCATGGTGAGAATGGTGCCAATGACCTCTGAAACACCTCGCTTGTCCCAGACCATCTTCCTTTTCATTCTTGTTCTTTTATTCACCATTCATATCCCTCCTATCCGTATACGTTCGTTGTCTCTCCGCGCACTATCACATCATCAACCCAGAATCCGCCGAATCCTACATCATCATATGCAAAATGCTCATAGGCCGTGGGTGGGTCGGTCAAGGTGGTCACGACCCTGAATCGTATCTGCACTGCTTTTCCAGCATAGGGCGTGAGATCGATGTTCAATCTGGTCAGTGTGCCGGCTTCGACCCAGTAATTGTTCGCGGCCGCATTCCCCACTCCCTCTCCAGAGTCGGAGATACCTGAATACGACTTACCATCATTATTGTCATCATCGATATCGTTCTCGTAGCCAGATACATTCCACGCGGATCTAACTCCCAGGGTCATATCATTCCAGGTAACTCCATTATCGGTGGTGACCTCTACTCTGAAACCATCTGGTGGTGCACCATTCTGGGTATTGATATTGAACCTGAAATACGCACTGAACTCGGCCCATCTGGCATTGGTCAGATCAATGGGATTGGTCTTGAGGGAATTATCAATACCGGCCTTCATGAATCCGGTATCTGGATCCACATTGCTCCAGCAGTACATTCCGCTGTGGGATTGGTTGGTGTACGTGTGTTGCCATATGTCTGCTGTGTTCGTATCTGGGGCGACACTGTCTGCTCTTGACACCTCGATCCTGACATCGTCTATGTACCAGCCGTAGCCACTGCCACTTCCATATTGATAATATGCGAACATAATTCTGACATCGGACCTGTATACATGACCATCCGAGGCATTTCCAGTGGGCACATGTGGAAGAATATCCATGGTGACCTTCTCCCATTCGAAGGTTCCGCGTGTGCTCACACCGTTCCAGGCCCATCTCATCCATGTATTGTCATCATCCACCCTGTTGGTATCGCTCATGTTCATGCTACCTGTGTAGGCATTGGATGGCATCACGTATTTGTATTCGAAGCTGCCTCCTACAGACTTCTTATACCCAACCATTAGGACCCCACCGTTCTCTCCAGATATCAAGTTATACTTGTGCCAGAAGGATAGGGTTGCAGAATCCGCGTTCCTCAGGTCCACACTTTCAGTCACTGCCGTCTTGTTGATATTGGCAGTTCCATTGGGCGTGAGGCCCCAGAATGCTCCACTACCACCACTCACCACTCCTCCAGTGGCAAATACCCAGGTCTCGCTTCTTACTGTATTGAATGCATCGCTAGCTCTCACAAACCAGGAATACATGGTGTTCAGTTCAAGGTCGATTATCTCATAGTATGTGATATTCTCGAGATCAGAAGCTATGGGAGCCATGGCATCCCCAAGCTGACCAAAATACACATCATAGTATATTATGTCGCCATCTGGATCACTGCACTCCCAGGTCAGGTTTAAATTAATTAGATGACCAACTGAGACATTGGCTGGATTTGGTGTGTGAGGCATTTCAGGTGGAAGGTTTGATATATTGTATTGGAAATTGCTGATCAAGGATGCAAAGGTTGCATTTCCATAATAGAACTGGCCATAGTGACTATTACCTGTAACACCTCTGTGTGTATAATAGTCAATGCCCCATAATGAGGCTTCCAGAGTTGATGCACTTAAAGACCCTGTGATGAACTCTCCCACCTGAATATCTGGCGGATCGGTTTGGATGGCCTGATATATCCTTACGACTATCGCATCATCCACGGTCATATTCATGTCAGGGCAGCTCCAGGTGGTTGATTGGATCCCCTCTGCTGCACCATTTACCTTACTTACTATAGATTCAGCCACTCCTCCTGTTAGCTCTGTCTCGGTGGTATTGGCATGACGTATCCACACTCTCATTCCTGTATAAAGATCATTTGTATTTTTGGAATAAGTAGGTGTGATACCCGAACCGTAAGAGGCGAGGGTTTGGTTAAGGGTCATATTATAGGCTGGAAGACCATTCACTGTAACAGGTATATCATCTAAGTATCTGGTTTCAATGAATATTCCCTTGGTCTCCGGCTGGGGGACTGCTCCCCTTGTCACTGCTTTCGCCGTCAAATTTCCAGGGGGCTCCTGCATCCAGAAGGCCTTGCTATATGAATTGAAGAATCCCGGGTCTGTTGTTTCATTGAGATAATTGGTCTCGGTCTCGTTCCATATTGTTGTTAT
>JAGLQE010000306.1 GCA_023137005.1 Thermoplasmata archaeon | reverse complement strand
TCGGTTCCCAGCTTTTTGTTCAGCTGGATGTCCACTCCCTTGGCCTTGATGAAATCGATCTCGGCCTGAAGTAGGTCTCGGGGTAATCTGTACTCTGGAATTCCAACTCTCAGCATACCACCAGCAACTGGCAGGGACTCGTAGATGGTTGGCTTGTGGCCGTGTCTGGCTAAATAATAAGCGGCTGTCAATCCAGCTGGTCCGGAACCAATGATAGCGATGGTCTTTCCATCGGTCTGATCGAAAGCCTCTACAGGTCCATCCCTATTCTCCAGTTCATAGGCGGCCATGAAACGCTTGAGATGAGCAATGGCAATAGGCTCATCCACTTCCGCCCGGTTGCACACGCTCTCACAGGTATGTGGACAGACCCTGCCGCATATTATCGGTAGTGGGTTGAACTCCCTGTGAAGCTCCAGGGCTTCCATGTACTTGCCCTTGGCGATCAGTGCTACATAACCCTGCACATGAACTCCTGCCGGACATTCTGCCTCACAAGGTGGTGTGCCATATCTTGTAATTGAATATTTCAGTGGTGTGGCCTGTGGGAAGGGAATGTATGTCGCACTCCTTGAGGCAGTCCCGACATCGAACTCATTTGGCATATCGATGGGGCATACTTCCGCGCACTCGCCGCATCCCACACACTTGGTTATATCGATATATCTCGGATGGGTGATGATGGTGGCCTTGAAGTTCCCTGGATCGCCCTCTAATTTCTTCACTTCGGACATGGTCAGAAGTTCAATATTCGAGTGCCTGGCTGCCGCAACTAATTTGGGCGACAGGATACACATGGAACAATCATTCGTGGGGAAGGTCTTGTCCAGCTGGGCCATTCGGCCACCAACTGATGGTCCTTTCTCCACAAGATACACTTTCACTCCAGAATCTGCAAGATCAAGGGCAGATTGGATACCTCCAATACCTCCTCCAATGACCATCACTCCTTTCTTGTCGGTCATCCTATTCCACCTCCTCTAAAATATCACCAAATGCTTTCTTCACCTGTTTCTTCTTCAGGCCAAGTTCCTTGGGGGTGAAACCAAAGGCCAGTCCGATCAATTGTGGCATATAGAAGGTCGGAATATTGTATTCGATCCCGGCCTTTTCGCCGATAGTGGATTGATACTCACCCATCATCACATTGCAAAAGGGACAGACCACGACGGCTGCTTCTGCTCCACCTTTCTTCATGCCAGTTAGAATTCTTTCAGACATGTCCATCGGCATATCTTCACCAAGCGCCAGTATTGGTCCGCCACAGCACAATGTCTTCTCCACATACTCCACTGGCTTGGCTCCCGTGGCCTCGATAAGGGTTTCCATCGAGACCGGATGATCCGGATGGTCGAAATAATCGTAAATATTGGTTGGCTTAAGGTAGTGGCAACCGTACATGGGAGCGATGTTCGCGCCCTCCAGGCTCTTGGTCACCCTGGCCGCCAACTTTTCCTTGCCGACCTCCTCGAACAGGATACGGGCGAAATGTCTTATCTTGATAGTGCCTTTCCACTGATGTCCAGTTGGTTCCAAGAGCTTGTTTATTCGCTCACGGAAAGCCTCATCCTTGTGCATCAGGTCATTGGCCTTTGTCAGGTTACCGGTGCATGAATTGCAGAGCGTGGCTATCGGAAGTCCTTTCTCCTCGGCCATGCATATATTCAAAACAGATAGAGCCAGGGAGGTGTCTCTATCAAGGAATATTATCGGATAACCGCAGCATGAGAATTCCTCCATGGGGATGAGGTTGATGCCCAGTTCTTTAGCGACTTTGATAGCCGCGATCTCATAGCCCACGGCCCTGAGAGGGACAGTACAACCAGTATAGAGAAGATAATCCATCACAAATCCCCTCCTTTTCCCTCGATGAGATCCTTTATCTTGCTCTTCTCGAATATCATCCTCACCTTGTCCGGGGTCTGCACTATCAAATTAAGACCGTGCTTCTCCCGAATGGTGTTCTCGAACTCGGTTATCTCACCAAGCTGGCCGAACTCCGTGAGTATCGGAATATGTCCCTTGATATTCTCGGGGGCATGGCCATTGCGAACAGCTATGTTCTTCAGGGCGGTCATGACATCGGTTATCTTGACCTCCTGTGGACACAGCTCATAGCACGAATAGCAGGTGGAGCAGAGCCAGACGAAATCGCTCGTCATGACCTTCTCTTTGGCCCCCAGCAATGTTAAACGGATTATTCGCCTAACATTGAAGTCAGGATCGAACTTCCGCACTGGACATGTTGCCGTGCAGGTGCCGCATTGAAAACATTGAAGAATTCCCTCGCCACCAATTTCCTCGGCCACCTCGTACTTGAAATTCAGATCGAGTTGGTCCGCGGTTATGATCTCATCACTCTTGACACTGCTCTTATCAGTAATTGTCATCTATATCGTGCCTCCCTGTATACGATATATACCTATGCATAGGTAATATAGAAAAGGGAGATAAGAGTAATCAATATAAATCTATTGTTATTATCGCTAAGAAATTGAGCCATACACAGGTTATTGTGTACATGATTGTGGGAATGTATGCACAAATATATCACACTATCGTAAATATACAAGAAAAGCATGAATATAGTACACCTTCTCAGCACGATGGAAGCGACATGGCTGTAGATATAGTAGTTTGATACTTACAGCATCGCTATACCGTCGCTACGGCGTCCGCTGATGCCATAATTACGGCATCAGCGCCCTTGCCGCATCCATTGCCGCATCCACGAAAGGTCCAGGATACAATCCGATAACGATGATGGCCAGAGTCGTCAGTACCACAGGAATGAGCATCGCTCTGGGCTCCTTGAGCCTGACGATGATCTCTCCACCAGTTGGAAGCACGTACATCTCTCTCAGCACCCTTGCATAGTAGTACAATGAGATCGCACTATTGATGACCGCGATGACCGCGAGCCAGATGAGCCAGCCACCTGCATCCACCGCACTCGAGAAGAGTATGAACTTGGAGGCGAATCCGCCGAGAGGCGGTATTCCAGCCAGCGACAGCATCATTATCGCCATGCAGAAGGCCATGATGGGGGAGCGTATCCGCAATCCGCGAAGATCCTCCACCTTGGAGCCGATGTACATGACACCGAGCATTGCCACGATTATGAAAGCGCCAGTCTTCATGAAGGCGTGTGTGAGTATGTGGAAGAGTGCGCCACCGAGGGCGTACTGGGTTGCGACCGCCAGAGCCATCATTATGTAACCGGCCTGTGCGATACTGGAGTATGCGAGCATTCTTTTCAGATCCGTCTGCTTCAGGGCGGCCAGGTTACCAATTGTCATGGTAAGAGCGGCCATTATACCGAAGGCAATGCTCCAGTCTGCCTTGAAAGCTATTAGGCCAAGCAGGAATACCTTGAACAGAGCGGCGAATCCCATCTTCTTGGAACCAGCAGCCAGTAAAGTAGTGATGGTGGTTGGCGCTCCCTGGTAGACATCCGGGGCCCACATATGGAATGGGGCGGCGGCCACCTTGAAGCTGAATCCAGCTATCAAGAATATCATGGCGATCATGAGTAGACCATTTTGACTATGATCTATGCCCATCAACAGGGTACTCAGTTCCGGAAGGCTGGTCGTGCCAGCCAGACCGTAGATCAGGGATATACCGTAAAGAACAATGGAAGTTGACAGAGCGCCGATTATGAAGTATTTCATCGCGGCCTCCGCACTCTTCTTGCTATTCTTCCTGAAGCCTGCTAGTGCATAGGACGATATGCTGGCTATCTCCAGACCGATGAACAAGGTGATGAGGTCATTGGCCATTGCCACTACCATCATACCGGTCGTGGCCAGGAGCAGTAGAGTGTAGTACTCAGCCTGGTTGCGCTCGTTCTTCCTGATATAGGTGGACGAGGCCATCACCACGAAGAATGATACCATGGCGAAGATCAACTGAAGGAATAGCGAGAAGCTGTCCAGGACCATCATGCCACCGAACATCGTGGTTGGAACCGTAACTCCAATATCCAGAGGAATTATTCCAATGAAGATGGAGAGGATCAACATCGCCACCCCAAGGGCTCCAGCAGCTAGATATGGCAGTATCTTGGTATTTTCCTTGCCGTATAGGGTGAATACTGGCAGTATCAGTGCAATGGCCACGATGACCATCTCTGGAAGCAGTGTTAAGTAATTCATACTATCCCTCCTGCAAAGGCTGTTACCATATTGATGACCGGCCCTGGATATATTCCGAAGAGCACGATCAAGAAGATGAGAACGGCGACCGGTATCAGTTCATAATTGTACAGATCATGTATATCACCCAACTTCTTATTGTATGGACCGAAGGCCACCTTCTGGAGCATCCAGAGATAGTAAGCGGCTGTCAGGACCAGAGCGATCAAGGGTATGAAGACCCAGTATCCGAAGGCCTCGTAGGTTCCCACGAAGATCAATACCTCTGTGATGAAGCTTATAAGGCCAGGCAAGCCCAGGGATGCCAGTGAAAGTGTTATCAGTGCAACCGCCAGGATAGGCACCTTTGGAGCCAGGCCACGCAGAACTCGAATGTCTCGAGTTCCAGTCTTATGCAGGAGAATACCAGCCATCATGAACAGGCCACCCGACACAAGGCCATGGGCGAACATCTGGAATATGGCCCCGCTCAATCCATTTATCGTCATGGTCGCGATACCAAGAAGGACCAGACCCATGTGACTCACACTTGAGTAAGCCACCATCCTCTTGAAATCCGTCTGAGCCAGACAAAGCATTGCACCATAGATCATGCTCACAACACCGATCACGGCCATGAGTGGCATGAAGTATGTCGTGGCCTCGGGCATCAGCTGAATACCGAATCTGATTAGCCCGTATCCTCCCATCTTCAGGAGAACGCCGGCCAGTATCACGCTGGCAGCAGTTGGCGCCTCGACGTGAGCGTCGGGCA
>JAGLQE010000305.1 GCA_023137005.1 Thermoplasmata archaeon | reverse complement strand
CCAATGAATGACAACCAGAATGTAAATATTCCAAATGACATTGCAAGATTACTGAATGGTGGAGCCTGTGCCTCTGCAATGGTCTCGTACTGCTTGTTCCTTACAAAGTAACCTGCACCACTTGCAACTGCATTTGTCAGTGTGTCAACTACGGCTGGCATTATGAGGGTCATGGCACCGAGGGCCAATAGGGCCAGTACCAGAGAACCAGCTATTACCAACAGCCACGGTAATTTTCTGGTAACTACCATGACCGCTCCTATAACAATTGCTGCCAGGAACATATAGGTCGGGGTGTCAAACCAGGAAACTATCTGTATAGATAGATAATAATAGGGGTATATAGCAAGAAGGGCCAAACCCACAGTAAGTAAATATACCATGAAAGCCCCGGACGAGTCAACATTCCTGAACCTGTCCAGTAGCAACTGCAACATGAGGTAGACGGTCAAGATAACAATGACATAAGCGTATCCTTTCCATGTGAGAGCGACGGCAGCCAATGACAATGCCGCAAGAAGTGCATAGATGATAGGTTGCTTATTGCTCTTGATAAGATTCAGAATACCGTCTTTGATCTCATTAAATTTGAACCAGTCCTTGACCCAGGTCTTCTCCTTCAAGCCCTTTAATGACTTAAGGAAGAAATAGAAAGTAAGAACGATGAAGAACAATGCAAAGGCATCGTGATCAGCATTGGTAAGGACACTACGTTGGATATGACCGGGCATGACAGCAAGTAGGAAGGCAGCTATGTAACCTGTTTTTTTACCGAATGCCTCCTTCGCCAAAAGGTAGGTTGGAACGATGGTCAAAGCTCCCCAGAAGGCTGTGGAGAAAATGAAGACATACCATGTTGCCTCTATATTGTCCCCGCCAAAGAATGGGGTTAGAGCCAATCCACCGAGATAGACTGACCAGTCATAGAGCGGAGGACGGGGGTTTCTTGTACCAACAGGGTAATTGAGCATATCATCCCAGAAATGATAATCACCAGTTTCTTGTGCATTGGTGATCACGAGGTGGTGATAATAAGAATCAGAACCACCAGAAAGCAAAAAGCCATCTTCGGTGGCAGGTTCAAGCCCGTAATATGCCCTAAGAAATAGGGCGAACGAGAATATCACCATCAATAGTAGTATCGGTTTCCAGTTCTTTTCGAGCCAGGACCCTCTCCATCCAAAGTTATATGGTTTCTTGGCAGAAACCACATGCCCTTCTACATAATGCTTGGACTTGAGCTTCTTGACCCCTTTTGGGAGGTCTGGCTCATCCTCGGGCATTTCCTTCTCGGTCTTCTTGAGAAAATTCTTCATTTTCTTGGATGGTACTGGTTCAGACTCCGAGACCAGAGGTACATTGGTCATGTCCTCGGCCTGCTCCGGTATCTCTTCGATCTCCAAAGAATCATTTTCGGAGATCTCTTCAAGTTTCTTTTCGTTAGACATAGTTTCACCGAAATTCGACGGAATTGTCCTCCTTCCGCTGTTCGAATGAATATTTATTGGGTATCGTGGCTGAAATGTCCACTTTTATAAATACTTATGTATTATTTATAGGATTATCAAGAATAAATAAGCCATTATCTATTATATTTAGGGGGAAAACCTCATTTGGCGGCATATTCTAGCGAAGATATCATGAAATATCATTTTCGACCAACTATATTGATGTAAGCGTGAGCCTTTTCTTTTATTGATTTCTGCGCTGGGTAACCCTCCAAAAGAAAAGTATTCACAGTGCAAAAGAAAATTCGGGTTACCCTGCTCGAAATCAAATATAATCTGAATTACGGTATGCCACAAGATATCATTTTCGACCAACTATATTGATGTAAGCAGCCCTTTTTCTTCCCCTTTCCTTCTTTAATAACCTTTTATCCAGCCTATAAAAGCCCCGTGATACCGCCCTCGCAGCCCCTCTCAGGATGCGTGGCACCCTGGGAACTATGTGTGGCATCAGGTAGAAATAGATGAAATGATGATCCACGCTCTCCACCTGGAAATAATTCCTGGCCAGCCTCTCCAGCTTTGCAGAAGGAAGGGGGATCTCACCCTCGTCATGGTGTGTGGTGGTGACCTTTTTTCGTGCCATATTTGCAAGAGGATTGCCATCCAGAGGTTCCTGTATGATGATATACCCTCCTGGCCTCAAAATTCTCTTCACCTCCTCCAGAGCCATTTCCAGCTGATCCGGCACATGGTGGAGCATGGCGTGCACGGTCACAAGATCTATGGATGAATTCTTGAAGGGCAATTCCAAACCACTTCCCTTAATATACTGGACACCATTGGGAGATATCCGGGGTGTGAGGTCGATACATATGATGCGGGCCTCCGGGTGGCTCTTTCGGGCTATAGCTCCGAAGCTTCCGCTACCCCCTCCTACATCAACTATCGTGTTCAGGGTCTCCATCCTTGCAGAGACCTCCGCGGGAACATCATTGAGGTCCTTCCAGCCCAATCTTGTGAGCTCGGGGTCCACTGTCCAGTCAATTTCCATGATATCGACATTACAGAGTGATACAAGTATATTATTATTAGTCCTGTAATGAGAGAATATATAAATGGTCAAATCACGTTCAGATTAAAAACTTATATATTCTCCCTCGTGATTGAGGGTATGGTGTTTATGTGGCTGAAAAGGAAAGAGTGAAGACATACATCCAGGGATTGGACGAGCAATTGAATGGTGGAATACCCAAGGGACATGTTTGCCTGGTATCCGGAATGCCGGGAACCATGAAATCATCCGTGGCCTACAATATCCTTCATAATAATGCAAAGCATGGGGGGAAGAAGGGACTGTATATTTCCTTGGAGCAGGGACGTGACAGTCTGATCGAGCATATGGATGGCCTGGGTATGCCTATTGATGAAGTAGAGAGTCT
>JAGLQE010000304.1 GCA_023137005.1 Thermoplasmata archaeon | reverse complement strand
TGGTCGCATCTGCAATGATATTCCCAACAGATCAGCCCTTCATGGTAGCATACGGTGTATCCCTTTGTGGTATCGGTATGCTCACATTGACTGGAAATACAATTTCAATGGACACCTTCGGCCCCATAGCGGACAATGCCAATGGTATCGGAGAGATGGCCAGCCTGGAGCCAGAGGCCAGAAAGAGAATGGACGAGATGGACGCGGTCGGAAACACCACCAAGGCCATAACCAAGGGAATTGCCATCGGTTCGGCTGTGATAGCGGCTGTGAGCTTGTTCATGGATTTCATAGTCAGGGCGGCTGATGCAGGAAGTACCCTGCTGACCGTTGAGAATGGTACGATCACGAACCACGTTATCATAAGCACACCAATTTACTTTGCAGCTCTTCTTATAGGAGGAGCAGTACCTTTCCTATTCAGCGCAATGTGCATCAGAGCAGTGGAGAAGGCAGCTGGCCTCATAGTTCTGGAAGTGCGAAGACAGTTCGCCACCATAAAGGGACTCTGGGAAGGCACAGCAAAGCCAGATTATGAAAAACCTGTTGAGATAGCCACGGCAGCAGCCCAGAAGGAGCTGATCGGCCTTGGTATCCTGGCAATCGCTTCTCCGATAGTGGTTGGATTGATATTCGATGAAGTAGCTCTTGGAGCCTTCCTTGCTGGTGCGATCCTATCTGCTCAGCTTATGGCCGTGTTCATGTCCAATGCTGGAGGAGCATGGGATAATGCAAAGAAATATGTAGAGGATGGACATCACGGTGGAAAAGGCTCGGATGCCCACATGGCCAGTATCGTCGGTGACACCGTCGGTGATCCGCTCAAGGACACTGCCGGCCCAGCCTTGAACCCAATGGTCAAGGTGATCAATCTCATAGCGGTTCTCATCGTGCCAGTTGTTGTGAAGTTCAATATTGGAGCACTTGATGATGATCCGGTTTCTATGATGTTCGTAATAGTCGGTATTGCACTGATGATATTCGGAATTGCCTGGGCGGTTGCTATGAGCAAGAAGCCAGCAAAGAAGGAAAAGTCAAAGGGCAAGAGGCCAAAGAGACAGAAGCCTTCACAAGTCTACCAGGATGACCTGGGAGACGAGGAATACGATGCAACTCCAGAGCCAGTTACCGAGGATGTGCCTCAGCCACCCGTGGTTGAGGAGATCCCGGAACAGGGTGGAGATATACCCATCCAACTTGAGGAAAAATAGAAGAGGCCGATAGCATGTATGTAAAAATCAGAAGAAGTGATGTGGTCAGGATCGCACCTGAGCGCCTGGGCGAGGATATAAACATCCTTGCAGAGGAATTGACGAGGGAAACCTTCGAGGGAAAGATCGTGGGCGACAGAAGCCTTATCGTGCTAACGGCCAATATCAAGGTCGAGGGCGAGGGAAGGATAGTTCACGGGGACGGAGCGGTTTACCAAGACGTTACCTATGACGCTATCACCTTCAGGCTGGATAATCAAGAGGTCATCGAGGGAACTGTCTGCGAGGTGCTGAAATTCGGCGCATTCGTAAGATTCGGACCATTGGATGGACTATTGCATATCAGCCAGGTCATGGATGACCATATCGATATCGATGCAGATAATCAGAGATTGATAGGTAAGGAATCCAAAAGAGACCTCAGGTCCGATGCGGATGTCAGAGCCAGGATAGTCACTGTCAGTGTCAATGAGCGCAGTCCTAGAGAGAGCAAGATAGGATTGACCATGAGGCAAACAGGGCTTGGAAAGCTAGCCTGGATCGAAGAGGATCTCGGCAAACAGGAGGAATGATTATGCGAGAACAAAGTTATTGCATAATCAATTCCGAACTTGAATGCGAGAGCAAGGCGATTGCATTCAGAACTTCGAAGAATCGAAGTTTTGAATGCACGAATAAAATTCGCGCATTCAAAAGCTCGAACAAAGTGAGAGATTCAAAAGGGAGGAATTAGATATGGCAGTCACCTACAGGGCGTGTAAGGAATGCAGTGCCGTGACCGAAGAGACCACTTGTCTCATCTGCGGAAACCCGACCTCAAGGGAATGGCAGGGATACGTTATCATCGTAGATCATACCAAATCAGAGATCGCCAGGAGAATGGGGCTCGAGGTCAATGGCAAGTTCGCACTCCGCGTTAGATAAACGCTGGGTACTTCCAGATGGAATGAGAGACGAGCTCAAGAAGATAGTTGGCGACATCCTCACCCAGGAAGAACTTGTCCAGAGATTGAAACCCGATGACCTGAACATCACGATTGGAGACGTGGTAACTCTCACTCTGCTTGAAATGGGTGTCATACCGGACCTATCGATCGTGGATCATCAGACCCAACGCGGCTCGGACGATGATTTCAAAGAAAGATTATCAAAATACGAACAGCCAGTCATCAATGTAATAAATCCAGCAGGCGAGATAACTAGTCAGCTGGCCTATGCCATCAAGGACGGCATAGAAAACATGAGGCAACTCAGAATAGTCGTGGAGGGCGAAGAGGACCTTGCATCCTTGGTATGCGTTTCACTCGCTCCCGACGGCACAAACGTAATATACGGCATCCCTTTTAAGGGGCTGATGCTTCTCACTGTGGACGCTCAAATTCGTGAGTGTGTCAATGAGATACTAAAGAAAATGGAGATATAAGCATGGAGCTGAAGATCCTAGAGAAAAAGCAAAACGCTTTGCTGAACAGAACAGAGGTGGATTTCAATCTTACCCACCCGAATGAGCAGACGCCAAAGAGAGAGGTCGTTCGCGACATGATCTCCAAGGAACTGAAGGTAAAAAAGGAAGTTGTCATCGTTGACAAGATACGGTCCGAGTTCGGGAGAGGGATCAGTAGAGGCTATGCCAAGATCTACACATCCAAAGAGAAGGCTCAGGAAACCGAGAGAGAGCACTTGCTCAAGAGGAACCACCTCTTCGAGGAAAAGAAGAAAGAGGGGGAATAAAATTGCCGAAACGAGATCTGTACAAAATAGAGGGCGAGAAACTGGTAAGATCAAGAAGGCACTGCCCCAAATGCGGTGAGGGAACCTTCATGGCCGAGCACAAGGACAGGACCACATGCGGTAACTGTCAATACACGGAGTTCAAGAACAAGGATCCTAAGCCAGAGGCAGCCAAGAAGGAAGAGAAGCCTGCAGAAAAGAAAGAATGATCCTGCATTATTGTTCAAGGGCTGATTCCCCACATCTGAGAGAATAATACTATATTGGACCTGTAGTGTAGCCAGGATATCACTGGGGCCTCCGGCAGTATTTTTATTAACCCACATAACAGTGATAGAAATACTGGAGAAAGCCTCGAACCCGGATTCGAATTCCGGCAGGTCCGTATAAATTTATATTGTTAGTAGAGGACCTGCCAGGAATTCGACGAACGTGTTTCTCAGTATATGATAGTTGAATGCGAGAGCGAAGCGATTACATTCAAAATCTCGAAGGAACCGAGAGATTCAGAATGCGAGGTGGGCTCGTCAGTTTACTGACGAGGCACCATTTCCGGCAGGTCCGTACCCGGTTCCTCATCCTCTCTTCATAATGTATCAGCAACAACACTCTCCACTCCAAAATAACAAATTGCTGTACCAACAACACTGACCTCTTACCATGCTCCTTCCGGCGGGTCCGCTCAAAAGGCTCTCAGGACATCATTGGAAGAAATAGTCCCTACGATCTTCCCCTCATATCCCATCACCAGCAGATGATGTATATGACTGATCTCCATTACCCTTATAGCGTTCTCTATCACATCATCTTCATATATCTGAATACATGGATTTGTGCCACCCAGTTCGCATGATGTCATATATTCTACAGTGGTCGGGCCGCCCAGCATGGTTCCTGCTCTAATATCTGATACATTCTCTTTTGTGATCAATACATTATCAATTGTTTCTGAAAAAACACTTTGAACAAGGGCGGAAAATATGTCACTGGATGTGATCACACCAGTTATCTTCCCATCAAATTTGACAATAACAACCCCGGTTTGTTTGATCTTCATCTGATTCACAACCTCAGTCAGAGTTGCATCCTCATCAACATACACGATCTCTTTTTTCATATAATCTTTAATCAAAGCCGTAAATTTCATTTTCTTCACCCATTTTACTCGATGATCTGAGTTTATTAACAATAGTGAATATGGTATGCGTCTTATTAATAGTTTATTGAATCATCGACAAGTCCTATTTGATCAGCCATGAACTCATATCGGTAGACTTGCTCAATACTCCGGTCAGCCCATCATAAAGCTTCATCCATACATCAAAAAGAACAATACAGCGGCATAGATTATGTTACCAAAGCCAAGGAGTGTGATCATAGTATAATTATCCTGACCCTTGGGTCCATCATTTTGGTCTTTAATGGGTGAATGGGCCGATATGGATAAAGCTGGACGCCCTTCTTCCAGCATTTTCTTCCTATGAGGATTTCCATAGCTCATTCCCCCTTCCTCACTCCATAATAGGCCCAAGATCGCAATACCATAAACAAAAGGTATCCCTGGGGTTACAAAGAATCCGAGGATCAGTATGACGATTGAAAATAATAAAAATATATTTCTCTTATTCACCATATTGTTTACCTAGAAGTGAATTGCAAGGCCTCCTTAAAAGGCCTTGCATTATTATTTACCGGCCTATTCCTCGGCTTCTTCCTTCTTGGCCTTGGGTGCAGCCTTCTTCTTTGGCGCGGCCTTCTTTACTGCTTCCTTTTTTGGTGCAGCTTTCTTTGGAGCCGCTTTCTTGGCTGGCTTGGCCTTTTCCTCGGCCTCGTCTGCTGAGAATACTATCTCATCACCATTTGTGAATTTGATCTCCTCATCTTCCTGTGATACTTCTGGAACCTCGGGCCCCAGACTTTCCTCCATCACAGTGATGTACTTTGGTTCCACCTCTTCTGTGAGAAACACGGTGCTACCAGCCTTCATGATGACCAGATCATCCTCCACCATGGCCTTGGTGTCTATCTTCATTATCACCGGGAAGGGGTCACGAACTCGACCAGCTTCCATGGCATTGTCGTATGCCAGGCTAAGATGCACTCGCTTCCTGTCCGATGGTTTCAGACCGGTCTCGAGAAGGATATCCAATTCCTCCTTGGTTGTGGGGTAGAAAAGTTCATCCGGGATATTACGTGTTGGCAGATCAAGTTCGATGTCCACCGAGTGGGCGTATGTGGCCCTTATCATTCCATCCCTGAACTGGTACCTGCCTTTGGGGTCGGTGTCTATGATGGCAAGGACATGATGTCCTCTGAGCCAACGGAAGCGCTGATGCCTTATCTGGAAAGCATCCACGAAAGCACGTAGATCCACCCAGCCGTTCTCGTCCATCTGTACTTCATACCTTTCCGGAAAGTGCCTGAGCACTCCGGCCATGGTCCTACCTACTATGTCCAACTCTTCCTGGTTCAGGAAGAACTTACCTTTCTCTCCGCATATGGGGCATTCCTCGGCTCTAAAGTAGCCATGAGTATTGCATTCTCTTAGCATCAAAACAGCTCCTATATATTTCAGTTTAATCAGTATCGGTAGCACCTATAATATCTTTTGCTTAAATTAAAGGGGCTAGGTGGAGAGGTTAAGGGATATTATGCCGGGTGTTGAAGTGTAGCCATCCTAGACCCTAAACCCTGAACTCAGCGGAGTGGTATCTCCTTCGAGCTCAAAACCTTCAGACCCAGATCCTCACACAAGGCCTTGAGCTCCCTCAACCGTGGCTTGGACAGGGACTTCCTGTGAAAGTACACACCACCGATCCCGGGAGTGGAGTCCATCAATTGCCTTAACATGGTCTCGTCAAGGGTATCCGTGGCATAACCTGGCACCATATGACCGAAGGATATCTTATTGGTCAGAGCGACCTCGGAGGTCCAGGGCATATAATGACCCCCGCCTATCCCGATCGCGATGATATCATCATTGGTGGCCAGTTCGCCCTCATCCAGGGTGAGGATGGTCTCGGCTATGGCCCTCGCTGGTGGTTTCTCCGGCCATGCGGTCTCATCACTGCCTATCTCGATGAAAAATAGAGGTGATCCATTATAGGGACCGTGATGTGTGGCCTCATAAGATATCTTAAAATCCAGATCCTTGGCCTTTCTGGCAAGGGTGATGAGAGCATGGGTCATCTCGCGGGGTGCGGATGGGACCAGAGTGCCTGATCTTCCTCCAAAATCCGCACTGGAATAATTACCGAGCGGATGGACCGTGAGTGTTCGTAATTTGGATTGGCTCCGGTGGCGTGAAGCAACGACGATCACTTCTGGCCGGATGCCGAGAACCTCATCGAACTTCCTGTCCATGTCCTCGAAATGAAGATGAATATCATTTATCTGGACCATGAGGAAACCTCCAGAGCTCAAGACCGGGTTTCCATCAAATGTATCCTCCAATTCCTTCCAGTCCCGGAGGGATAGCAATTCCTCGCCTATGTTCACACTGGCGATGTCTTCCCGGGAGATCAAGATCAGGATCATGCTCACACGTCCTGGCTTTCCCTTTTAGAGAGATAGGCGATATCTTCATGAGAAAAATAGCCCATAGAACAGAATAGCTCCATAGACTCCTTGCTAGCATCCTCGATGAGAACTGTGATTATCCTCAGGCCCAGGCTATTAAGATGGTTCTCGATGGCCGTGATCAAGGCCTTGGCGATGCCCTTTCTCCTCATATCCGGGACAATGGCCAGGCGGTTTATGTAACCCTTTCTTCCATCCGAGGAGCCAATGACCGTGCCAACCATCTTGCCTTCCACTCTCGCGCATAGGAACATTCCAGGGTCCTCCTCCATTTGGACCAGGATGGAATCACGAGTGTCTCTTCCCAGGGGTTTATAGTGAAGGTTTGCCAGTTCCCAAACTCCGATCATATCATCAAAATCCTCTATCGAGAAAGGCATTATTTCATGATCTGCAGCCATTCCAATTCCCTCCAAGTGTCATTATATCATTCATTCCCACTTAAGCCTGTATTCACAGTACTCATCTCCCTTGACCTGGCACTTGACCTTCTCCACCGAGCCTTTTGTCCGGGTCACTTCCATAAAGCCCTCGAAGGCTCCCAGCCAGGCAATGCAGCTTTCCTCTATGACATTGCAGTCCTTGAATATGACATTCGCGCTTTTTCCTGCCTCATCCGTGAGAACCGAAACCTTACCAAATGAAAAGGTATCCTCATAATTCTCCTTGGCCTTTCTGAGAAAGAACTTGATATTCGCGAAGCGAACTATATGAGCCAGTCCTCCGAGGTTCTTGGCTGTGTAGTTCCCAGCCTTTTGGAGCTCGTGCATGCCATACTTATCAGATATCCATGTCAGGATGGCTATATTCTTTTCTGTGGAATAGAATTCTCTATCCACCAGGTCCTTGGAACTTATTCGGGTATGTTCCTGGCATTCCTCCATTGCTTCTTGACCATACTCGGCTCTTATAAAATCAAAATATCCCTTCAGGACACCGCCCTTCAGCATTTGGTCTTCACTCATATGCCGTATTAATTGGTCAATGATATTTTAATGTTTTCCACTATTCCCATCTTCAATTCTCATCATTCATAGTCTGGCAGACCATCTTTCTTGATATCGGTCCAAAGGCCATGTCCTTGATGATGATCATACTCTGGATACTGAATTCATCGATCGTGATGCGATCGGTCATCAGGTCATTGGATTTCAGATACTGGATCTTCTTCGCACCCTCTCGCTTGGCTGTTTCATAATCCGGGTAAGCGGATATCATGAAGGATTCGAACCGCCTTGAAAATAGAACTATGGTGGAATCATCCATGATGTGCCCCTGTATCTGATCTGGAGTGGGGGGATTGCTGGGATTATAACGAATATGATGAATAGCCAATACATCGAAATCAAGAAGTTTGAGATTGGGTATCCTTATGGCCCTCATCAATCCCAATGACTCGAATTTACGTCTCTGGTTCGAGATGGTGTGGCGGGAGACCGGCATAATATCTTCCAGTGCCTTGTCACTTAACTCCGGATATTCTATGAGGGCGCAAAAGACCATTTTCTCTGTCTTTGAAAGTTCGACCTGAGATATATCATTGAAGGCATCGTTCAGGGAGTCTGTATCAATATCTGTGTCGATCTCATAATCCTTATGGTCAATGTCAAAATTACTGCTTAGGAGAGGTGCATAATCAAGGAATCTATCAATGCGACTGGTCCTGAAGGGGAATGGTACTGTTGTGGGGTACTCCTCCTCCAGCAATCCCATGAGACCAAAGGTCTCAATACGCTTATCCTCGATCTGGGTGATGTCCGCATAGTTCTTCGCCATGCTCATCGAGAAGCCCCTGAAGGTGTCTCCTACTGAATGGAATATCTCCTCAAAGACCTCGATGGTCCCAGTAGTCTTCTTGACCCTGGCCTCAAGAGGCACGGCCTGATTGAAATGAGTGTATATGACACATAGGAGCTCTGCCCCCAAACGTTGAAGCATGGGAACTCTAATGGTCTTATAATAGCCAGCCTCCTTCAATCTCTGTTTTATAGAAGAGAATGTCGAGGTCTTCATTCCGATCCTGGTAGCCAGTTCCTTATCCGGGCTATGAGGGAATCGGATCAAACCATAAAGGGCCGACCTCTCCCTATCCGAAAGGGTCTTTCGCATGACAAATGTTAATGTGATTATAAAACATATACTTTTCTATCATAATTACGAGAAAAATGAAAAATAATGCAAATATATGCAGATATGGTGCATTAATCAGAAGTATATTGCCATTAACGCTAAAATAGAAGATTAAATTCGTATTAATGAGAATTTTGCGGCTCAAGTTTTATATACCAATTCTCGATATACCCCTTGCTGTGACTGGTCAAGCTTGCCAGATGATGATGCGAACTGGAAATATTGGCATCTCCGGGTATATGAGCAAGACTATAACGGTGAAATGTTGAGATATGCATTTCGGGACAAGGCTAATAACACAAATATAGGCTTGTCATTCAAGGAGGACGGAGGTATATCATGACCGAAGCTTCGGGCGATGATTGTAGGGAACAGCACGAATTGGCAAAGATAAGGATCGACAATAGCCTGGCCGAGGAACTGAAGGACCTCTGCGAGGAAGAATTTTTTGGATGTTATCAATGTGGCACCTGCGCTGCTGGCTGCCCTTTCATTGAAGAGATGGACCTGACCCCGGATGAGGTCATCAGGCATGTGATCATGAATAAGCGAGAAGTACTGGAATCCAAGACCATCTGGTTATGTGCTTCATGTTACACATGTGCTGAAAGATGCCCCAGAGACATCAATATCACACAACTCATGGAAGGCCTGAGGCAGATCATCCTCAGGAACAATGTGGATATGACGGACATGGGTTGCATAACCGACGAGGAGCTCAAGAAGATACCACAGATAGCCTTTGTCAGCTTATTTAGAAAGAATATTGGGTGATACAGATGGACCTATTATACTACCCCGGATGTACTGTCAAGACCTCTGCAAAATGCCTGGAGACCTCGGGATTTGCAGTGATCAAGGCCTTGGGACATAAACTTGTGGAGATGGATGAATGGAACTGTTGTGGAGTGGTTGCTTCACTCACGGATGATGATCTGATGCACCACCTGGCCCCCTTGAGAAACCTTATCCATGTCGAGGACCAGGACATGTCAAAAGTGGTAACGTTCTGCGATATGTGCGGTAATACCCTCAAGCAGACTAACCTCAGAGTTAAGGAAGATGAGGCAGACCTTGAGACCCTCAATTTATTCATGGACCAGGAAGAAGATTACAAGAAGACTGTGGAGGTTCAGCATTTCCTCGAATTCCTGAGGGACGATGTGGGCTTTGACAAGCTGAAGAAGGCGGTCAAGAAGCCCCTTAAAGGAATGAAGATAATGCCATACTACGGCTGCACCATGCTGAGGCCGAGAGAAGTGGCCATAGACGATGCTGAGGAACCCGTGATCCTGGCAAGACTCCTGGAAGCACTGGGAGCCGAGGTCATAGACACACCTTACAAGATAGAATGCTGTGGTTCCTATCACACCATCGAACAGAAGGACCTGACAGCCAAGAGAGCCTACCGCATATCATCTTCAGCACAGAAGGCTGGGGCCGATGCCATCATGCTCTCATGCCCGATGTGCAAGTTCAATCTTGACTATCGAGGCAAGGATGCTGAAGGCCTATTCGACGGCTACAAGCAGATACCTGTTTACTATTACACACAACTGATCGCACTGGCCATGGGCCTGGATATAGAAAGCTGTGGATTTGATTCACACACGGTCGACCCGATACCGCTCCTGAAGGAGAAAAAGGTCATATAAGGAAGGCGTTCGAATGACCACTGAAGCGAACACTGAGATTGCT
>JAGLQE010000303.1 GCA_023137005.1 Thermoplasmata archaeon | reverse complement strand
ACCAGACCTTCCCTTCCTCCCATTGAATGGAAGAAGTACTCGGTCGGCTCCAGGCCAGTCTTGTAACTGGATGTCACGAATCCTTTTGCATCCGCACCTAGATCGAATTTCTGGAAATGAGGTAGGGTCCTGTGATGGTATCCCCTGCTTATTCTCTCTCCTCTGACAGCCTGCTGGCCTATACAACCAGCCATCTGACTGAGATTGAGCATGGAACCACGGGCTCCGCTCTTCGCCATTATGACCGCCGAGTTCTCTAGACCGAGATAACCTCCGGCTATTCGACCTGCTCCGTCCCTTGCTTTACCAAGGATCCGCATGGCCTCCACTTCCAGTGTTTCCTCAAGGGACCTACCGGGCATGGCCTCCAGGGTGCCTTCCCTGAATGCATCGACGTATCCCGTGACCTTCTCGATGGACTGCTTCAGGATCTCGCTTATCTGCTCCTTGGCCTCTGCTGGGATGTCCTCATCATCGATACTGGTACTGAAACCAGTTATCATGATAGTGGCAAGTGCCATCTTGGATGACCTCTCGATGAAGTCCTTACCGGCTGTGGAACCGTAGTCCCTCGCGATCTTGTCCAGTATCCTTCCTTTGAAGGCACCGACACTCTTCTCATCGACAGTTCCGGACAGAAGTTTGCCGTTCTTGATCTTGACATAGGCATCGATATCGCAATTCATCTCCTTGCAGTCATCACATTGCTGACAGACTGAGGATTTGTATATCAGGTTCAGACCATCTGGCAGACAGATACTGAATATATCCTTACCATGCCACATCTCCTTTCCATCCACAACGATCGGCTCGGGCCATTCGTATATATTGGCCTTGGACAGTATCAAGGATGTCTCATCCTTCGTGAACAGGGGGTTGATATGAGTGAGCTTGAAGGCTCCTGATATATTATCGTGGATACCTCCTATAACTGGTCCTCCGAACCTTGGTGATAGGATATTCTCCTGCACCATCATGAGGATCCGGCCTTCGGCTATAGCCTCTGG
>JAGLQE010000302.1 GCA_023137005.1 Thermoplasmata archaeon | reverse complement strand
CCCATCAGCATTGCCGGCCAGATGATGGTGTGAAAGGTAATGTTGTCCTTGGCGATAAAGTAGGTGCTGTGCGCCTCGTCATCCTGCCACCACTCGCGCCATTTTTCCGGTTCGCCGATGACCTTGGCCCACTCTTTGCTCGCCGCCAGGTAGCCGATCACCGCGTCGAACCAGACATAGATGCGCTTGTCATCATGCCCCTCTATCGGGATCTTAATTCCATAGGTGGTGTCCCGGGTGATCGGCCTGTCCTTTAGACCTCCCTCCAGGAACATCCTGGAGAAATTCAAAACATGTGAGCGCCAGTGATCCTTATCCGCCATCCATTCCTTCAATGGCTCCTCTAGGGCACTCAGTTTGAAGAAAAAATGGTTACGTGTTACGAATTTCGGCTCTGTGCCACAGGCCGCACACCTCAAAGATATCAGTGTCTCTGGATCCATGAGCTTGCCGCATTCTTCACACTGATCTCCTCTGGCATTCTCATAATGGCAGAAGGGACATTCACCTTCCACGTAACGGTCTGGCAGTGTTCTGTCACACTCGCTGCAGAATGGTAATTGCATTTCTTTTTCATAGAGATATCCATTCTCGTATATCTGTTTGAACATCTCCTGGACGACCCTTATGTGGTCGGGGTCCTCAGTGCTGTGGAACTCGTCGAAGACAATTCCAAAATCATTGAGTGCCTTGATATTCATCAAATGATATTTCTGAGCCAGTTCTTTGGGTGTTATGCCTTCTTTCTCAGCCTGAACAGTGACCGGGGTACCATGCATATCGGAGCCCGATACCATGAGGACGTCATTACCATTCATGATATGGAACTTGCGAAATATATCCGGGGGAAGGTTGCATCCTGCCATGTGGCCTACATGAATTGGGCCGTTCGCATAAGGCCAGGCCACTCCAATGAATATCTTGTCCATGCTAAACACCTCTGACTATACAGGTTGATATGGGTATAGGATTTATAATTTTAGCTATGATGAAATGATAAGGATGATAAAATAATATGAGGGCCGGGACCGAGAATTGAACCCGGGACGGGGGCTCCACAGGCCCCTAGGATAACCACTACCCCACCCCGGCCATTGTGCGAATGATGCAGGTCGGAATATATTTTGGGCTTTCATCCAATCCCACCCGACCATGCTGAGTGGATATTGCCTACATTATGACAATGTATAAAATATCTGTCCTTCATGCAAACCATTTATAATACTTTGAAGCATTTCCATCAGTATGGTAGAGGAAGGGCCAAGACCAATAATATCAGCCAGTGACCTGGAAAAATATGGTTATTGCCCTCTGAGCTGGTGGTTGAGCATTGGTTTGGATGACCCTGAAGAGGATAAAAAACGTGTGCTGGCTATAGGGCAGGAAAAACATAATGACCTCAGCCAGGATCTAAATAGCATCTTGGACAGGGAGGCTAAAGCAAAAGAATCAGAGACCACGGTCCTTTGGTTCGCCATAGCATCCACCCTCATTTCTTTGGTAGGTCTATCCCTTGTGTTCAAGGCAGATATGAACATCGGTCTGATAATGGGTGTTATCGCCCTTATTTGGATACTGGCTGCCTGTTATTTCCTCTACTTGGCCGAGACCATAGCCAAGAAGAAGACCAAAATGATATATGAAAGGATCATCCTGATATTCGCTATCATTGGGGCCATAATAGGTGTCAATTCACTGACCATATTGGAGCAATACTTCAGTCCAGAAGGGGCAGAGATATTGCTAGCAGTATCATTGGTGTGGCTGATAGCCGCATCCTATTTCCTTTACAGGTCCCTTAAGCATATCCATATCGCCATGACGAAGAGGCAGATAAGGAATATCAAGGACAAGATCACCTATGTGGACTCTGATGAAAAGAAACCCAAGCTATTCATCTCCAAAAAGCTGGGCCTGAGCGGTAGGCCAGACTATGTGCTTGTGATCGATGATGGTTATATCCCGGTGGAGGTGAAGACCGGCAGAACACCCCGTGGTCCTCTGTTCTCCCACATACTCCAGACCGCCGCCTATTGCGTCCTCATCGGTGAGGAATATGGTGAAGCCCCGCCTTATGGTATTTTGAAATACGAAAAGACCGAGCATGAGATAGAGTATGATGATTCACTGAAGGACCTAGTACTTACAAAATTAGACGAAATGAGGGCTTTATTGACATCTAAGGACGTTCACAGGAACCACAATAAGCCTGGAAAATGTAAGAACTGTTCAAGAAGAGCCATATGCCAGGAGAGGCTGGATTAATTGTTTATATCTAATGATCACCAATATTCACTAATCTAATATACTTCTCATTCTAACATACTAGCTAGCATTAGGAATGGAATATCTACTTGACATCCTGCTCATAGCTCAAACCACTTACCAGGGCGAACTCCGCCTTCTGTATCTCCCTTCCAAGGTAGGTGGCATGTTCCATCCTGGAAACAAGATCCTCGCGGACGATGGTGTGGCAAAGGGCCTCGGCATTCCTACCGCAAACCGTGGCCATCAGTTTTCCAGTGTCTGGTCTATCAGAGCCTTCCTTCTTGGACACATTCTCGTAGAACTCTACCACTATCTCTTTCCTGTTCTTATCAATGAATATGACGAAGAACCCTTTTGGGTCCAGTATCAGTCTGACATTCTTCTCGGCTTCTATGGGCTTAATGCTCATCTTCGAATCCTCCATTTCATTTCGGATTCTTGAATGCAATCACTTCGTTCTCGCATTCAAATCCCCCTCCTTCTACTGGTCCATCTTAGAATACCGGCCAATCCAACTATTGTGACAAGTACCATCATGGCACTCGGTGCCGGCAGTGGATTGGGGAGTCCATCCTGTAGCCAGTCTGTTGGTGGTTCATCGGTGAAGACAAATATCGAGCTGTACTCTGTATCATTGTAGTATTCGACCTCTATCTGGTACTTGTGGATCCCTTCCTTGGCAATGATATCGAATATCACATACCTACTCTCGCCCTTCTTGATATAGACCCCTTCTAGTCTCTGGATCAGCTCATCATTATCGAGCAGGCTGATATTCACATCCCTGGCATCTCCATCTCCAGTATTGTTAATGAATACATATATGTAGAGATTCTCACCCTCATAGGATTGTTTGGCCGACCTGTCGATCTTGTCTATCTCCAGGTGTGGTAGTTTGGGCTTTCCCGATGGGATGTCATTGACATCTCCAGGGTTGGAAGCGTTCTCGATCTCATTCCTATTGAAGAAGCCATCTCCGTCAGAATCCATCCCCATTATGGCATTGATGGCTCCCGTAGGATCTGAGGTATGATCTGCCTCGTCTGCAAAATCTATTCCGTAATCCGTCAGGCTGACGAAATCACCTGGTGGATGGCAGGGATCACAGCTTCCGTTCAGGTCCCCCTCAAAGGTGGCGTATGAACTGTAGCCAGTGGTTACAAGAGTGGAAATGGATAGCAATGAGATTAGGACTATTCCCATAATGGCCAGCTTAGATGCGCTGACCTTGATCCCCTTTCTTTTTCTCATTATGTATTACTCCTTATTCTCTTTCTTGAACTTCTTGGCCTTTTCCTTGAAGGCCTTGTCATCAGGCAAGACCATCTTGACAGCCGCCATAGCCCCCATGCCTATATCCATTGCTATCTTCGGAATAGGCACTCCCTGCTTGGTAATTCCCTCCATGGACTTGCCTGGATTCATGATATCATGCGGGTCCAGAACGGTTTTAATGTCAAACATCAGCTCAACCGCGTTTCCCCGTATCTTGGGAAGGTTTCCTGCGAAAAGGAGTCCCAAACCAACAGGTCTTCCACCATGATCGAATGCTATATCTCCCAGCTTCTTTGGGAAGGCCAGGCTGGTGTTTCCCTGTATCAATTTCTTATCGTCATATATGAAGTATGGTAGAAGAGCGACGGTATTCCTATCGGTCATCATACCAATAATGGAGGCTTCCATGCCCATATTGTCTATGAGCTCATAGGTATCCTTGATCACGATCTGGAATTTGTTCAATGGTACGAGTACTTCACCCAGTGCCGCGCTGAGTCCCACTTCCCTTGGTCTGAACTCGTACGCTCTCTCATTCCATTCATGCTCGGCGGTATGGTCGGTCATCTTGACCCCATCGTGCTGCTGACTCAATGCATCAAGCACACTTTCCTCATACTGAACTGAACCCTGTGATCCTTCAAGGGCGATATTGATAAGTGCTCCTGGACCTGGTGTGTGCTTTCCCATCATATCCAGGAATTTTATATGCTTCTCATCAACAAAAGAAATGTTCAGAGGCCTGATCTTGCTACGTGAGATGGCCTTCATGAATGGGAAGGACGACATAAGATCCTTGAACTGGTAGGATGTGGGCCTCAGGACTTCTGGAGCTGGCTCGGCCATCATGGTGACCTTGGTAATTATGCCCAGAGTTCCTTCTGACCCTACGAAAAGGTCATTGAGACTGTATCCCGCGCTGTGGTCCGAAACCCCATTGAACCCGGTCTGGATTATCTCCCCTGTCGGAAGAACGACCTCCATGTTCCTGATATTCTGGCCTACAGAGCCATATTTGTAACATCCAATTCCGATACCACCGGTATTGATCCAACCACCCACTGTTGCGGCGTACATGCTGGATGGGTAAGATACTATGAACAATCCTCTCTTCAAGGCTATATCATATACCTTTTTCCAGACACAACCCGCCTCGACCTCGACCTCCAGATTATCCTGGTCCACTCTAAGGACCCGGTTCATTCCTGAAATATCTACGACTATGCCGCCCTGACTGGGTATGGCCCCGCCATAGCCCCATGTGGCTGCCCCTCGGGGGATCACTGGCATATCATATTTTATTGCCACCTTGATGATGCCGGATATCTCCTCAGCATTCTTGGGCATGCATACTGCATCCGGCATGGTATTGAATGCCAACCCCACCTCTTTTGGAAGGGGGGCTAGGTCATGGCTGTACAGGACCTTCTCGGTCTCGGATATTCTGACCCGGTTGGGTCCCAAGATGTTTACAAGGCTCTCGTAAAATTCAATATTTTCCGTCATGCTGATACCTCTTTTGGAATTTCAATTTCTTTTGATCCGTCTGGCTTTGCTATTTTATCTGGCTTCTCTGTCACTTCCTCGACAGGCTTTTCCTCCTTCTCCGGAAGATCTTCGCCAGCTACTGCCTTCTTCTCTGGAAGCTCAATTTCAGGCATTGTCCTACCAACCAACTGTCTGAACCATAGATAATGGTATTTCCTCACATACCACTCTGGCAACTTGCCAGTCAGGTAATAGGCTTTGAGATGTACAGTATCCCTCTTTCTAAGGTGTAATAAGGCACGATAGAGAACAATAAGAATAAGGTGAACTCCCAGTGCCAGATGTATTAGGAATCCCGCTTCGTGAATGTATTCTATCTGCATGAGAATGATAGAAAGGCCGATGGTGCCAATGATATAGACCAGCATTATGTAAGAAAGGCGCTGGTGTCCTTTGTACTTCCCATGGCTCCCCATCTCATCTCTTTTGGCTAGGAATAGAATGTACATGAAAGAGTGGATAACCCCCTTGATCTCCTTCGCCGGGTTCTTCGGGAGTAATTCCTTATCTTCATTCTTGAGATTGAGGAGAATATGCAATAGGCCAACCCCTAATAGGGACATACCGGAATATACGTGAGCATCGACCATCCAATCAAAATGAGGTAAATAACTCCAGATGCCTCCGAATATGTCAAGCTCATGGTATATGAACTCCTTGAGCAGGATGATGCCAGTAAAGGTGACCATTCCCAGAGTGATAAGGACAAGCCAGTTTATGACAACCGCGTCAAGGCCAAATATCTGGATATTTCTGGGTTCTCTCATTTTTCACCTCATGGTGTATGTATCTTGGTAGTATCATGGCAATCTTGGCAGTCATCAATTATCTCGGTATGGGAAGATGTAGGGGTCTCTGGATGGCATCCAAGGCAGTCACTGAAATCAACACTGACCATTCCGTGCTCAAGATGACAACTGGAACATGCCACCGTGGAGTGCGCTCCTTCACCAAGATGTGTAGCTGCTTCTGAATGGCAGGAATTACAGCCCTCTCCATCGGAATCCGTTATCCCTACTGTGTAATGAATGGAATTCGTGTCATGACAGGCACAACCGTCCGTGGTCTCATCATGGAATCCAGGTAGATCTCTATGGCATCCATTGCAGGCATCCTCGAAGTCCACACTGATGCTACCATGTTCCCCATGACAGTTGGTACACGTTTGCTTGGCGTGTACTCCCAGACTGAAGCTTATGGTGGATTCAGTATGGCAGTCTGAACAGAAATCATTTGGTACTGTGTACATTGTATTGAGAGTAATGCCCTGCGGATCATGGGCCCCGTTCTCGTGGCAGTCTATGCAGTTCAGGTATTTGTCTGATGTATCATGTGGGATATTATTCTCATCGTGACAGTCACTGCAGGCTGGCCAGTATTTATGTTCTTCATGGCATTCGGGACATCCATTATCCCAGCCATGTCCACTATCTGAATTGACAAACTTGTCATAGGTCTCTTGGTGGCAGGGCGAGCAGAAGGTTGAGTTCACCTTGTATATGCCGTGTTCCTGAGCAATTTCATAGGGAACACGAGCATCTGATGGGTGAAGCCGGTCATGACAGAACATGCAATTATCCATCACTTGTCGGTGGCCTATGAACTCTGGCTCCTCATGGCAATCTCCCATTCCACAGGTCTGGTCTCTGTGAGTATTGATCATATCCTCATCCAGATCATGGCAAACAGGGCATGCGAATCTGGTGAAACCGATACCGTTCATCCGCTGATCATGGCAGTCCACACATGTTTCACGGGCCTCCAGCTCGGAGAAATCCGTGCCATTATTGGTATACGGGTGCCATATCAAGTATGTGGGCCAGATGGTGGTCCCATCCGATGCTGTCTCGTGCTCGGAACCCCTGGGCACTGGGGCCTCGAGCATCCAGTCCAGGTCATCATGGCATCCCTTCAGACAATTCTCACTGGGCACAAAGCCATGTAGATTATCCGGATCATAGTCATCGAGAATAAGATGGACGAGGTCATAAGTACCATCTATGGTCACGGCCTCTATCTGGCCAAGCAATCCCTCACCTGTGTGGCAATCCACACATTTTATCTCATGCTCTAGGTGGGTGATCATGATCCCATTGTTCATGGGGTCCAGATATGTATCATAATAAGGCACCATGGGGTGGCAGGTGAGTCCGCAGAATTCTGGTTCTTTGTGGTAATCCACCAGAGCCCAGGCAGCCAGAATAAAGACACCCACGATGATCAATAGAGTGAAAAGGAAGGCAATACCCTGGATATTGGTCTTTTTACCACCATATTTTTTCAGCATATGGATTATGATAAATGACCATATTCCCGTGATCACGAAGAATAGTATGAACCCTATAACGAATTCTTCCATCAATCTCCACCTTTTAGTTATATGTTTAGTTACCCATGCCATACGGGATTGGGCGGGTCATAACTTTAACAATATATATGGTTTCTGTACATTTTCATAGTAATATATGCGATTTATGAGACTTATGAAATACCTTAGATTTGGAGTGATCTGGGCACTTAACACCATTAAGCCCTGGCAGGCCATGAATCAAGGGAATAACTATATATTTCAATGCATCATCTTCATCAATAACGGAGCAAGGTAATGAAACATCTCAAAAAAAATCTGTTGATCTTTACATTGATCATAATATTGGTCTTATCTAGTGGTCTGGCTACCTCACAAGATGCCGGATCCATAGAACCTGAGCCAGGCATTGGAATGATCACCTATCATGAATTAATGCTCTTTCAGGGTGATGACCCCACGACTGCCGAGATAGAGCCCGCGAACTCAGTGGTTGCCGATGATAAGATCAGATGGCTGATCCCCTGGAACTCGACCTATGTTTATGTATCTGTTCCACAGGATGCGGAGGATGTGGTCATCCATAATGTGGTACACGATGGGGTGAGCTTTGTGCATGGCCCTTATAATCTTCTGGATCATGATACAAGTCAATATTATCTTGAAACAGAGGGAGACCATTCTGGTTTCTATAAATGGGAGATGCCAGCCGATGCCAACCTGGAACACTCATTCAATCTCATCTACAATACTACAGAGGGTTTCTCGGATATTGATGAGGCCGGGACCGATATCCAGTCTCTTGAAATAGGCAATGATTCCATATCTTTGAAACCAGGTATCGAAGAGGCCAATTACACCTACAATATGAAGACAATGGGCTATGATATAATT
>JAGLQE010000301.1 GCA_023137005.1 Thermoplasmata archaeon | reverse complement strand
TTACGCCAGGCACACGCCATTCCATTCTTTCAAGCTATGAAAAGCTAAAGGTCCCTCTCAAAGCCACCTTCAAGCCAGCTAGTCTTTTGGATTGCGAAAAGTGCGGTGAACCGAGCATGGGGAAATTGTGCAAGGCATGTGAGTTGATAGGGCAGTTGGATGGAATGGAGTAGTCTGCCCCTGCCAGAACAAATCAATTTTGATACCCAGAACCCCCTCTTTTTAAACTATCCAGAATTCCTCAGTTTGATAAATATGACGAACACAGAACTTTATAGCCGGGAACGCAAGACCAAGAATGGGACTACAGTAAAGGAATGGTGGGTGAGGGTGTGGTCGGCCGGGGGCAATACATTCGAGGATGTGCCTTTTGAGAAGCTGGTCAATAAAAGAATGCTGTATGAGACATTTGGTTAGGTGTCAGTCTTTCGAAGATATGATCTCCATACACGAATAGCATTTACCATTGTGGATGCACAATATATCTCCACAATCTGGGCACGTGTATCTGGCCAGATCCTTTTCAAAAAGTGCTTCAATATCTTTATCTCTGATGAGTTTTAAATTCTCGATAAAGGAATAATCGTAATTCTTCTGGTATCTGGCATCCAGTTTTTTCAGGTTCTCACAGGGAAAATCCTCACATTCATGGCAATATTGTATCTGATCCTTTTGAAGTTTGGGCCCGCACTTTTTCTTGATGAATGAGCAGTTCTTTTTCCTGACCCGGCATCCGGTGCAATGTGCCATACCACGCCTTTTCTCATGACCGCGGCTCATGGCCAGATAGCTGGAACAAAGGCCGCAGTTCATGCCGCATGGGGCGATCAGTTCTTCTGTGAAAATGCCCTCCTTCATGAAGATCACTTTAGCCTTTCAGAGCTTCATCAAGGTTCTCGAAGAGAGCATTGGCCCCCTTCTCTGCCACTTCCAGTTCCGCGGTCTTGATAAGCACCCTGCCACTGGAGAATAATTGAAGCTCCAAACCCTCTTTCTCCACAACACACATGACCCCGGCATCCGCGATAAGGGTGTATCCACCCTCCTGAAGCTCCCTCACGGCCGCATCTATATTGATCCTGGCCAGCTCTTTGGGAATTGCATCGTAAGCATCGGCCTCGCAGGTCTTGACCATCATGAATTTCATTTTCTCACTCTCCACAGACTGGACAATTCGGATTACGATCGATCTCCACCACTTCCATCTTCCGCTCCCATAGATCAATAAGGGCCAGTCCCTTGGATACTTCTTTTCCCATCAGGTATTTCAGGGCCTCGGTGACCTGCATACTGGCTATCATCGCAGGAATACCATTGATTATTCCTACTTCATTGCAGGTTTGAGTTGAGCCAGGCTCCGGTATCTTTGGTAATACACATCTAAGACAGGGCGTGCTTCCAGGAATTATGCTCATGGTCATCCCCTCGGCCTTCACCACTCCGCCGTATATCCATGAGATACCCATTCTCACGCAGGCATCGTTTATGACATACCTGGTCTCGACATTGTCCGTGCCATCAAGGACGATATCCGCTTCCTTGATGATCTCTTCTATATTGGAGGCATCGACCTCCAGCACCCTTGACATTATTCTGATATCTGAATTCACCCTGGACAGTTTATGTGCCATGACCTCGGCTTTGGATGATCCTACATCTCCCTCATCAAAGACTGGCTGGCGTTGGAGATTGTTCAATTCAACAATATCTCTATCCACCAGTAAAATAAAACCCACACCACTCCTGGCCAGTAAATTGGCGATATTTCCTCCAAGAGCTCCGGTGCCTATAATGACCACCCTGGAAGCCAGTAGTTTCTCCTGGCCTTGCTCACCCACCTTATCGAAAAGTGTCTGGCGGCTGTATCTTTCTTCCTCCTGGTCATTCATGGTCATCACTGTCGGATATTGAATTGGGGGTTTAAAAACTATTCGAGAGGCATAATCTCCAAACTGTCCATGAGGGAATCTATCATGCCTGGCACATCGATCTTCGCCTCTTCCTCCTCAATTTTGGCCAACTTGGCCATGGTCGATGGTTTCTCGGGAACTATGGTGCAACATAATCCTGGAGAGATGGAGATATCGAAGGTATCGAATTCCCTTCCCCTGTCAATTATCTCGGTCTTGTCCAGGCCGACCAGCGGCCTCAGTATGGGTATGCTGACAACATTCTCCTCAACACCTAGATTTCGCAGTGTCTGGGATGCCACCTGGCCCATGGATTCTCCGGTAACTATGAAGCTGGCTCCCTCCTGTTTTGCCAATCTTTCTGCGACCCTCAACATCGTCCTTCGGCAGAGGATACAGTGATAGTGACTGTCAGTGCTCTTGGCCGTGGGGGCCTGGGCGAGAAGACCGTGCTTGGCCACGTAAAAGGGCAGTGGGCGGCCAGCCAGTTCCGAAAGTCGGGATGCCAATCTCTTCACCTTACCGAACTCGCGGTCATCCGTGAATGGGCGATTGTCCATGTGTAATAGGATAAGATCAAGGTCACGGTCCAGCATCATATTGCCAGCAACCGGGGAGTCTATCCCCCCAGATAATAGTAATATTCCTTTTGTGACCTCCATATTCTTCAGCCCCCCGAAAAGGTCTCGATCACTCTCAGTTCATCATTTTCCATCACGATCTCATCGATGGGTATGGGGGTCTTTCCTCTGAGAACTATCTGGGCCGATACATTGAGCCCGAGCTTTCTGAGGACATCCTCAACCGTGGAGCCACTGCTTATGGTGATCTGGCTGGTGTCGCCAATGCCTATGATGGATACCTCTATCTCTGTCATTCTACACACTCTTACAAGGGCTGGAATAGGGTGATCGTATGAATTACTTACCACTGAATGGATCAGGTTGATTCTGCGAATTGAGTTTTTCTAATTGCGCATATTCCTATCAATTGTACGCGATTAGAAGAGCTAATACGTCAATGTCTATTTCCAACAGAGTATTTGCTCCATGTTCTACGGACACTTCCCGCAGCTTCCCGGAGCCAGCTTGTCCATGAAATTGGATTCCTGGACCAGTTTGCACACCCTGCATATCTCACGGCTTATATCCATTTCATTCTCGGTTTCGGAAATGCTCTTTGCTGACACTTTGATCTCATCGAGGAGCCAGTCCTCATCCATTTCTGTCTTGGCCCTTTTCCCTGAAAGGTACTGTGAGACTGCTGCATCGGTCACGCCCAGCTTCCTGGCCGCATGTGCCTGCTTCATTCCCAGGTCCTTGACCATGGACTGTGCGACACGGCTTCTGATATAAGGGACGATATACCACATTGAGAATTCACAAGGTGTTTTCATCATATCACCTCATATTGAGAGCCTTGTTGGTCTTCTCTATGCTGGTCCACTTATCACTCACATTGCACATTGCTCTGATACAATCAATATTTTCCGGGATCACATCTGATTCCTGATGGATCGCTTGATAGTAATATAGGGTGTCGCCAACTACATGGACACCATCCTTCCAGACAGCGATCTCGAATAGATCTGATCGCTTTCTTCCAGAGTCCTTGGCAATTTCCATGATCTGGGCTGTGGATTTGACTCCGTACTTTCCCTCAACGAATATGATCCTGGATGTTTTCTCCCAGAGGTCCAGAACATCCTGTGTGGGAACCTCCTTCTTCAACTTGACCACCACTGAATGAAGATGCATCAGGGTGGATGGTACCGCGACCGCGGTGGTCTGAATATCAAGTCCTTTCATGACCGTCATGACATCTGGGCCGTGATGTGATGGTACTTTCAGAACTGGTTCGATGGCATTCATTGGTCCTTTATTGGAATCCCAGGGGTCTGCTCCCCTTCTGATCATGACTCCCAGAACATTATCGATGCCCCACTCCTCCTGAAGTGGCCATAAGGTTCGGCACAATCCTGTTGTATTACAGGAGACCACTCTAGCGAACTGAGCCCCGATGGCATCATCGTAGTTGGAGAATGAATT
>JAGLQE010000300.1 GCA_023137005.1 Thermoplasmata archaeon | reverse complement strand
CAGTTCGAATCTGGGCGGGCCCATCCCTAATCCTAAGCTAGTGTTTTGTATTTAGAACGAAAAAGATTTTTGGCAGGCCTTGAAGCAAAACTACTTAAATTCCAAGTGTTTGCTATTTATTCAATGAACATACGAAAGGCCAGAAAAGAAGACCTAAGGGTCTGCCTTGACATCGACCATAGAGATAATGAATATTACTGGAAGCCCCAGGATCTCGAGAACTCTGTTGAAGACCAGCACGCGATCTTCCTTGTTGCGGAAGAGGAGCAGAAGGTCATTGGTTACATAATCGGCTTTATCGTGCCCACAAAAAGAGCCGAGGCCATGATACACGTTACCAGGGTGGATATTCCGGAAAGAAAGAGAGGGATCGGCAAAAAGCTGGTGGATGACTTTTGCAAGGAAGCTTTCAAAAGAGGCGCGGACATAGTTATCGCGGAGATCGTCCCCGAGCTCCTCGGATTCTATAGGGATGTCTGCGGATTGGAAGAGAAGGGCAACTGGATCGCTGTAGGCAAGGGGAGAGAGGCACAATGACAATGAACATCCGAAAAGCCGTTGACCCCGATGCCAGCGACATCATGACCCTTTACCACGAGCTCATGGACTTCGAAATGTCACTCCTCAAGCCCGACATGCTGGAGGTCCAGCTCAATTGGGAGAGCAAAAAGACCCGCGAGGACATTGGGAAGATCATGAAGGACCCCACCAAGATCATCTATCTGGCAGAAGAAGATGATAGTGAAATTATCGGGTTCATAGTGGGCGCGGCATCCAAGGGCATCCGAGATAATGAAGGCTTGCTGGACATTTACATCAAGGAGGACCATCGCGGTTGCGGGATAGGTACTATGCTGATGGATAAGATATTCGATTGGTTCAGAAGCGAGAATTGTAAGTCAGTCATGATAAACGCCTATTCAGATAATAAAAAGGCAATAGAATTCTACAAGAAGTATGGGCTGGAATTGTTGGGCGTGACGTTTAAGATGAAATTGTAGTCTCGATATTCATGAGCATGGAATTGGACTGCGGGCTCAAAGGTATATCTTCTCTTTTTCTCCTTTAACTCCAGCCACCAATTCAATATAAGGCTCGATCGAGCTGGCGAATATCTTGCCCAGCAGAACTTCCTCGACCTGGAAGAACCCGACTGATTCCTTCATGGACACATGTATCCTGATGGGTCTTTTCTCCCCCTTGCTGATCGTGACCTTGCTGATAGCGGAACTAGAATACTTGTGAATATCCCCGACCTTGGACTCCGTGTGCATCATCATCGGGATCCTGGCCCTGCCCAGCTCCAT
>JAGLQE010000030.1 GCA_023137005.1 Thermoplasmata archaeon | reverse complement strand
ATAAGCGCGAAGGTCATTGATTCAGATGTGGATACCCAGGTCTGGGAAGGCCAGATCATGGGAGAGGGCATATGGTTCGACCCAATTATCCTGGATGTGTGGATAGACTCAGATATAGCCACGGATTTCTACGACCCAGGACCCATCAGTTTCGCACCTGGTGAATTCAAGATCTTTGCCAGGGTCATTGACCCAGAGGGAGATCATCCAGATCATGGCCTGGATGTGAGTTCCATATGGATCAATCTAACATCGATCGGCCAGGGTTTCCTTCAGCTGAAGGATGAGAATTTCGATAATGTCTTCAATGGAACGAGCGTTGGTCCCGCTAGTGATCTGGGCGTGGGTTATTACGAATTCGCGTGCAATGCCACGGACTATGATGGCGGCGTGGTCAAGAAGATATACCGCTTTGCAGCTGGTGGAGAAGTGGGAGACTATCCCCAAATAATGGTACCGGAAAATACAGATGAGAACTACTATATCTGGACAGTACCTGATAATCCACTGCACGGCGACAGCGTCCAGCTCTATGCCAAGATACGTAACCGAGGAGGAGTGGGAGCCATGGTGGATATAAAATTCTGGGATAATACCACAGACCCCGGCATAGAAATAGACACGGTTCAGGCACTTATCAATTTCGGAGATTACATAGTATCCACATCATGGATAGCAACCCCTGGAGGATTGCACAATATCACGGTCAATGCAACCGTGAACGAGACCTGGGGATCGAAACATGGCATCTATGAGATGATCCTTTCAGATAATCAGAACAGCACGGATATCGTGGTAATGCCCACCATACTTGTTGTTGATGATGATACACAGGTGAATGATGGGAGCTTTGGTGATACCTCTGCTTTCATGCGCGCATCCCTGGATGCCTCGGATTTCGATTATGATTTCACAGTGGTCGGAACGGGAGGGGATGGACCGGCCTTTGACTCAGGAGACTATCGATTAGAAGAATATGATATAGTCATCTGGATGACGGGTTATGAGAAGACCGATACCATCAGGCCCAATGACATAGCCAACCTCACCAAGTTCCTGGACAATGGCGGAAGCCTGTGGCTGATCAGCCAGGGAGTTTTCGTGGAGGCTGAGGAGAATACAGTACTGGGGGATACAGCACTGGACTCCTTCTTGAATAACCAACTGTTCGTTATTCGCGAAGCTTTGGGCGAGGTGCCTCTGACCACGGCGCCAGTTACCGGAGTTATATCACATCCAGTGACCGATGAGTTCTCGGTCAAGAACATCACATTGGTAGAAAGGTTGCCTGGCTTCTCTGACGGATATTCGATCAATCCGGTTGGATTCGCAACAGCGGCCTTCATAGAGAATGGGACCGCGCCCGTACTGGCCACTAGTCACGAGGATACCGCTTTGGACAAGAGGATATTTGTCCAGTCCTTCGAATTCACCATGATAGACACGACGGCGGACATGGCCCAGCTTACATACAAGGCGATAACCTGGCTTGGGAACATAACAATGAAACCAGGAAGGGATGTGGCTGTTTCAGAGCAGTTCATCAGCCCCAGTACGGTCTTTTACAAACAGCCGGTTACCATCACTGGTGTAATTAGGAACAATGGTTTCAAAAATGAGACATCGGTCGACTGGTCTTTGACAATAACAGATGCAGACGGGAATGAAGTGATGAGTGAGAAGGGAGATACGTTCCTGGGAATTGAACTTAACAATTCCGCCACAATAATCAGGGAATGGACACCTCTCTCCATCGGAGCCCATACCATAGTCTTCGAAGTTGATC
>JAGLQE010000003.1 GCA_023137005.1 Thermoplasmata archaeon | reverse complement strand
GCAAGCCTGTCAGCATCAGGGTCCTGCGCCAAACCGATATCCGCTTTCTGCTGCTTTACAATATCGCAAAGCCCCGTCAAATTTTTCTCTGTAGGCTCCGGAGTATGTGCAAAAATCCCGGTAGGTTCATCATTGACCGCGTAAACCTCGCAACCAAGTTTGCCTAACATCTGCTTAGTAATAGGCCCGCCGGCGCCGTTAACACTGTCCAGCACTACTTTAAATTTCTTATCAGCTATCGCGCCGACATCTATCGTAGCAAACACCCTGTCAATATGAACAGAGTAAGAATCTTCATTGTAAACTATTCGTCCTTTGCTCGGCGAATCTGCATAGTCGAATTCCCTGGCAAAATAAATTTCTTTTATCTTTGCCGTCTGCACAAGAGAAGGTGCAACACCATTATCAAGTATAAGCTTGATACCATTATAAGGCAGAGGATTGTGTGATGCTGTTATCATCACCCCACCCGCGCAACTAAGCTGCCGCAGCATAACACCAACACTTGGTGTAATCACCAGTCCAAGAACAACAACATCCACCCCAACCGCACAAAGCCCAGCTGCTACTGCCGATTCCAGCATCTGTCCGCTTGGTCTTGAATCTCTGCCGATACAAACTGTAAGCTTGTCGTCTTTTTTATAATTAGCTTTAAGAAATGTTCCAAACGCACTGCCGTAATCGGTTGCTACAGAAGCAGAAAGATTCTCGCCGATAATCCCCCTCATCCCGCTGATACTGATAATCAATTCTTCTGCCATTTGTATCCCTTATATCTTTCTGGTTTTTTCCAGAACATTTTCGAGCTTAACCAGAATTTTATCAACCTGTTTTTGTTTCAGTGACAATATTTCCTGCAATGCCTCACCTATATAAGGCAGGTATGTCTCAATATAGCTTCTTTTTGCCAGCTCCTGTTGTATCCGTTTTTTCTTTCTAAGATACATACCGAGCTTCCTGCCGCATTCCTGAACCGCCAACTGGATTTCTTTTATTATCTCCGGATAATGCGCGATAGCCTCTTTACTTTCAGAAGTAAACGGAACCCACACCGACGCCATATGAACCATCAGCATTACAGGCCCTGCCGGCAAAGCTCCCCTGCTTTGGGTCATAGCGTAATTGCGCCAGTTAATATCAAGCACTGCCTTATAAACCGCACATCCGGACTGCTGGTAAAGCAAAGGCACACGGTTGGCGAATCTGAGTATCTCCACCTGCTTGTCCTTCTGAAGCTCGCCACCGTACACCATGCCGACCTCCACCTGGAATGGGTGGCCAGAATACACGCTGGGATCTCTAGTGATCGGGGGGGCGTAGAACTTGGGTTTGAGGCCGCTCAGAACATTCCGCAGACCTTTCTTGATCAATGTGGGGCCAATGGGTGAAAGGCAATCCGTGTTCGGGGCCATTATCTTGACCTCTTCGATGGCTCTCACAACTGCTTTTGCTTCCTGTATGCTGAGTGTCTTGGGACTTTTCTTCTCCCGAACTCCAGCTTTCTCAAGTATCTCCTTGGCCACTCTCGGGCTCACCCTGGAGAACTCGCTTGTCAGGAAAGCTATCATGCGACGGTGGCTGGAGCCCTTGGCCATATTGTGGAAATGCCCGAGCTCGATGCCTTTTGGATGGGGTTTCACTTCCTTTGTCTGGCGGGGTATCTCATCGCTCACTCTCTTGAACTCGTGGACCTCCCCGGCCGGGTCCTTGAAGATGATGTGAGCATGAGGGTTCACTATCGCGGTTCCCTTGAGATACTCGAGGACCGATTGCTTGCCCGCATTGTATCTGGCATTGATGAATACTTCAACTCTAGTACCATGCTCTTTTCCCTCCCAGATCTTGAAATCCTCCTCGATGACATCGGCCCGGTTCTTCTTCGTATTGAGGACCAGGTTCATCCAGTGGGCGGCCTCTTCTTTCTCGGTCTTGGAGATGACATAAGTTGGTTTGCCCGTGGTCAGCTGGCCGTACATCACGACCGCGGATATTCCGATACCCTGCTGGCCTCGGGATTGGCGTATGGAATGGAATCTTGAACCGTATAACAGCCTGCCGAAGACATTGGCGATCTGCCTCTTCACGATACCCGGCCCATTATCCTCCATTATGACCTTGAACTCGATCTTGGAAATTTGCTCTATCTCGACATAGATATCTGGTAAAATTCCGGCTTCCTCACAGGCATCCAGAGAATTATCCACACCCTCCTTCACAGCGGTAAGCAATGATCTGGTCAATGAATCGAATCCCAGTATCTGCTTGTTCCTCTGGAAGAACTCTCCTATGGAGATATCTTTCTGACCCTGCGCTAATCTTTCAGCCGTGGAAACTGCCATGTGCATCCCTTCATTTTTGATGTTCAAGGGATGTTGCCTTCATTAAATTAGAACAAGCTGGCTCTGCGATAATGGCCAACCTTAGTGCGCATCCCTTATGTCGAAGGGTAAGACCTCAAATAGTTAAAGTTTAACCTTTGAAAAATAATATATATCTATCTTTCATTGTATTGATTATACTATAAGATAATGGTGTGATGACATGAACCTCAAGAAAGAAGACCTCCTGAAGGACCTGATAGTGCATTATGACATGAAAGAACATGACGTTGTGGAGATAGTCGAATCAATGTCCAAGATGGCTTTCCAGGCCCGCAATCTTTCCCGAGCCGCCGAGATATACGACATGATGCTGGCCGACCATGATTGCAAGGTCATTCTCTGCATGTCCGGTTCCTTATTCTCAGCAGGTCTGAAGAAGATAGTCCACGACATGATAATGAACAATATGGTGGATGCCATCGTGTCCACTGGTGCCGTCATAGTCGATATGGATTTCTTTGAAGCTATAGGATTCAAGCATTACATCGGTACTCCATTCATCGATGACAATGTACTCAGAGACCTGCACATTGACAGGATATATGATACGTTCATAGATGAAGATGAATTGCGAGTGTGCGACCAGACCATCAAGATAATAGCGGACAAGCTGGAAAAGCGCCCCTACTCTTCCCGCGAGTTCATCAAGGAGATGGGCAAGTACCTGGATGAAGAAGGCCCAAAGGTGGATGATTCGGTCATCCACGCGGCCTACAAGATGGATGTTCCGATATTCGTGCCAGCTTTCTCGGATTGCAGTGCGGGCTTTGGCCTTCTTGACCACCAGCGACAGAATCCAGACACCCATCTGAGCATTGATTCCGTGGCGGACTTCAGAGAGCTGGTAGCCCTCGTCACAGCATCAAAACAGAGTGGCATCTTCATGATAGGCGGAGGAGTGCCCAAGAACTTCGTTCAAGATACTGTCCTCGGTGTCGAGGTCGACCCATCCGGCAAGCTTCTGGAGGATGTCAGGATGCACAAATACGCGATACAGATCACAGTGGCGGACGAGCGCGACGGCGCACTTTCCGGCTCAACTCTGAAGGAGGCCAGCTCCTGGGGAAAAGTAGAGACCAATCATGAGCAGATGGTGTGGGCGGAGGCGACCATCGCACTACCACTGATAGCGGGCTATGCTTATAATAAGGGTAATTGGAAGGGAAGGGAGCCTTCTCGATGGGGCCAGCTTCTGTAAAAACTTGTCTGAATATAATTACGATAATGTTATCTACCTTCACTATGTTTCCCGCCCAATAATTTGGGTGATTGGATGCGAGAGCAAAGCGATTGCATCCAAAAGCTCGAACAAAGTGAGAGGTTAGATGATGAAGAAAACAGCCGCATTAATGATCAGTTCTATGCTAATTCTCAGCTCGCTATTCGTGATGCTGGATATGACCGTGAATGTAGAGGGTGAGGACATTGCTCCAACCCTTTTGTTCGCAGGTGGAGATGGAAGTCCTGGTGATCCATACCAGATATCCAATGTCAATGAGTTTCAGGATATGAACAATGACCTGAACGCATCCTACATCCTTGTCAATGATATCGATGCCAATGACACAGCCACTTGGAACTTGGAAGCTGGGTTTGTGCCCATAGGTAACGATACAGCCCACTTCAATGGATCTTTTGATGGCAATAACTTCAGTATCACGAACCTGACAATAAACCGTTCAAGTACGGATAATATCGGTTTATTCGGCTATGCCAATGATACAGCCGTGATCAATAATATCGCACTGATCAATGTCAATATCACAGGGGGCGATTATGTAGGAGCTATTGCAGGGAGGAATGATGGCACTATTACGAACAGCTATAGTAATGGCAGTATTAGTGGTGTTTATTTTGTTGGCGGCTTCGTCGGGTATAATCCAGGCAGTATCACCAACTGTTACAGCACTGGCAATGCCATAGGAACAAATAATTATGTTGGCGGCTTTTGTGGCAAAAGTCTTGGAGATATCACGAACTGCTACAGCACCGGTAGCGCCAACGGTGGCTATAATGTTGGTGGCTTTGTCGGATCCAATACAGGCACAATCACGGACTGCTCCAGCAGTGGTTCTGCCACTGGAACTTTTGATGGTATTGGCGGCTTCGTCGGACTTAATGATGGTGGCACCATAACTGCCTGTTACAGCACCGGTTCTGCCAGCGGAGATGATTATGTTAGCGGCTTCGTCGGGTATAATCCCGGTGGCACCATCACGAACTCTTACAGCACCGGCAATGCTAACGGGATTGATGATTATGTTGGCGGCTTTGTCGGGTATAATCTTGACGGCACCATCACGAACTGCTCCAGCAGTGGTTCTGCCAGCGGTGATGATCTTATTGGCGGCTTTGTCGGGAGTAATCTCGGCGGCACCATCACGAACTGCTACAGTAGTGATTCTGCTAGCGGTTATGATATGATTGGCGGTTTTGTCGGGAGTAATCTCGACGGCACCATCTCGAACTGCTACAGCACTGGCGATGCCAGTGCCGATAATTTTATTGGCGGCTTTGTCGGTTATAATTACGGCGGCACCATCACGAATTGCTACAGCACAGGCTCTGCCAGCGGTAATATTGATATGATTGGTGGCTTCGTCGGGTTTAATGAAGGCGGCACAATCACTGACTGCTACAGCACTGGCAGTGCCAGCGGCGATTGGATGATTGGCGGTTTTGTCGGGTATAATGACGGCGGCGCCATCATGAACTGCTACAGCACTGGCAACGCCACTGGAACTACTGATGTTGGCGGCTTCTGTGGAGAAAACTTTGGCGGAATCACGAGCTGCTTTTGGGACACAGATACATCAGGAACCGCAACAGGCATTGGTGACGGTATCATCACAGGGGCTTCTGGCAAGACCACTGTCCAAATGAAGCAACAAGTTACTTTCACTGGCTGGAACTTCACCAGCCCCTGGGGGATCGTGGAAACAGTCACTTACCCTTTCCTGACCCCGATAATCCCCATAGTCACCACACAGCAGATCGCCCAGATAGAAACAGCGATCGAGGATATGATATATGCGATCGACTTCGAATCAACAGCACAGCCTCTGCCAAATTACAATATGATCGAAACCTGGGCAATATCTACCAATGCTGACTGGCTGGCTATTTCGCCCATAGCTGGTACTCTATATGGCACACCCGTAAATGCAGATGTCGGAACATACTGGGTGAATGTCACGACCATGGATACCCTGGGCAGTGAGGGATATATCAATTATACATTAGTTGTAGAGAACACTGGCCCGAGTATTACCACAGCCGATGTCACATCCACCAACACAGGCGCATTGTACGAAGTGGATTATGATTCCTCTGACGACCCATCAATAACTTGGAGTGTCATAACGGATGCTCCTTTCCTGGGAATTGACCCGGGCACCGGAGTTTTATCCGGCACACCCAGCAATGCCGAGGCTGGCACTTACAATGTCGAGGTAACAGTTGACGATGGCAATGGGGAAACCGACACTCAGACATTCTCCTTCACAGTTAACCTGGATACTGATGGAGATGGAGACCCCGATGCAACCGACCTTGATGATGACAATGATGGTACGCCGGATACTTCGGATGATTTCCCATTAGACGATTCTGAGACCACAGACACAGACGGTGATGGAATAGGGAACAATGCAGATACTGACGATGACTGGGATGGCTGGGATGACACTATCGAGATAGTAGGTGGTTTCGATCCACTGGACAATACCTCAATACCATCTGATGCGGACTCTGATGGAATAGCAGATTTCATGGATCCCGACTTCCTCGTAGTTATCGAATACAATAATCAAACAGTGAATCAGACTGTCTGGGACAATGTGACTGAATATAGCAATAACACAGTTTGGAACAATGCAACCGCTGACCTCGATGCCGACTCGGACGGTGATGGCTGGAGTGATATCGTGGAGATACTGGCAGGCACTGATGAGCAGGATGATTCTGACATGCCAACTGATGCAGATAGCGATGGAATAGCTGACTTCATGGACTCTGACTTCCTAACAACTGAAGTACCAATCTACAATAATAACACCATCTGGAACAATGGCACTGCCGATTCAGACACAGTCACCGAGACCCCGGCATGGGCCTGGGGCGCGGTCATCGCGGCTGTCGTGATGGGCGTGCTGGCTGTGATCGGATACACGCGCGGTGGTAGTGGTGGGAGCAAGCCAGAGGGCGTTGAGGAATTACCTGAAGCAGAACTTGAGCTGGAGGTCGAAGAAACAGTGGAGCCAGACATCCCCGAATAACATTGCGAAAATGTTATTACCATGAGGCTCAATTCCCACCCAATAATCTGGGTGATGAAGATGAAGAAAACAGCCGCGTTAATTATCAGTTCCATGCTAGTTCTCAGCTCACTTTTCGTGATGCTGGATATGACCGCCGAGGGTAAGGACATCGCTCCTATTCCATTATTTTCAGGAGCAGGTTCTGGGACCGTTGCCGATCCATATCAAATAACCGATGTGGATGAGCTTCAGGAGATGAATCTGGATCTGAATGCACATTATATTCTGATGAATGACATTGATGCCAGTTTAACATCTGGCTGGAATTCTGATAAAGGCTTCGAGCCTATTGCCAACCTCACTGGTTATTTCAATGGTACGCTGGATGGTATGGATTTCATCATTCATGATCTGACGGTCAACCGCTCTTCTCAAGACTATGCTGGACTCTTTGGATATTTGAACCAAAGTGCTGTGATCAGTAACCTTGGCCTGGAAAATGTCAATATCACTGGCGCAGGTTTTGTTGGGGGCTTAGCCGGTTGGAGTGATGGCACTATAATGGACTCTCACAGTGCTGGCAATGTGACTGGAGGCGTGGATTCTGGTGGTTTCACCGGAGCGAGTACCGGCCCCATAACGAACTGCTACAGCACTGGCACTTTGACAGGAACTGGAGATTCTGTTGGCGGCTTTGTTGGATATAATGCTGCCCCTATCACGAACACCTACAGCACTGTGAATGTCACAACCATCGGCATTACCGCTGGTGGTTTTGCAGGATCGAATTCCCATACCGCTACGAACTGCTACAGCACTGGAAATGTCATCGGAACCTCTGAGGTTGGTGGTTTTGCAGGCTTAATTAATGGTGGAACCACGATCAACTGCTACAGCACCGGGAATGTTGATGGCACAGTCAAAGCTGGTGGTTTTGCAGGTTGGATCAATGCTGGAACTGCCAAGAGCTCTTACAGCACTGGCACAGTCGCCGGAATCATTTATGTAGGTGGCTTCAATGGTATCACCGATGCTGGTGGTACGATCACGAATTGCTATAGCACTGGAAATGTCATAGGAACTAGTGATTATATTGGTGGATTTATCGGAAATAATTGGCAAGGGACGATCTCGAACTGCCATAGCACAGGCAGTGCTACAACACCCTGGCATGCTCTCGGTGGTTTCACTGGCGGCAATGAAGCTCCTAGTATTATCACTGACAGCTATGCAACTGGCAATGCAATTATAACTGGAGCAGGATGGGAAGTTGGAGGTTTCTCAGGCCAAAATCACGGCTCCATTGAGAGATGCTATTCCTTGGGAGATGCAACTACTGCTGGTGGTGGAATTGCCGGAGGATTCGTTGGAAATAATTATAACATTATTACAGATTGCTTTGCTTTGGGTAATGCAGATGCTTCAAGTGACCGAGTAGGTGGTTTTGCAGGATATAACAGCGATGGAGATACTATCACAAGTTGTTACTCTATTGGAACTGCTTCTGGTGGGATACCTGGTGGTTTTGTCGGAGAGAATGGTGTTGGATCCACGATATCTATTTCTCACTGGGATATCACGACATCTGGAACAGGCTCAGGTGTTAACATAAATTCAGGAGTAGCTGATGTGACTGGCCATACCACGATCGCTATGAAACAAATAGCCACCTACCCAGGATGGGATTTCGCCACTGTTTGGGGTATTGTTGAAGATAATACATATGCATTCCTGACAACCATTGACCCTATCGTCATTAATGAACAGATAACCCAGATCGGAATGGCCACAGAAGATATTGGATACTCCACTGATTTCAACTCCACAGCACAGCCAATTCCCTTTTACAATAAATTGGAAAGCTGGGCAATGAATA
>JAGLQE010000299.1 GCA_023137005.1 Thermoplasmata archaeon | reverse complement strand
ACCATTCTCAAGACCCTGCAGAAGAACGATGCCGTCATTGTAGGTATAAATGCAGGACTGGTAGGCTTCCTTGCGGTAATTGACCTAGAGGAGCTGGATGATAAGCTGACCAGGATCAAGGCTGGTGATTATACCATCGAAGAGAGGATACGCCTCAAGGTCTGTTTGAACGATAAATGGCTCCTGGATTGTACAAATGAAGGTGTCATTCACAGCTCTAAAGTATCAAAAATGAGAGATTTCGAGATCAAGGTGGATGGAGAGCAGGCCATGTGCATCAGGGCTGATGGGATCATCGTCTCAACTTCCACTGGCTCCACATGCTATTCATTGAGTGTGGGAGGACCGATAATCGATCCAAAGGCAGAGGCTTTTGTCATTGCCCCCATAGCGCCTTTCAGACTATCTGCCAGACCCATAGTGGTTCCTGCCAAGAGCCGTATTGAGATCAGACCACTCAAGGACAAGGATTGCGTTCTTGTACTAGATGGTCAGGAGCAGATGGTGGTAGGGCCTGATGATTATGTCAGTTTCACCATGTCCGAAAAAAGATCCAAATTCGTTCAGTTCGGCAAAAGTTTTTATGACAAGGTCTGGGAGAACCTTGCATTGTGATGTCCAGAACGCGACTGGCAGGTGCATGTATGAAGAAAAAAACAACATCCGCGATCCTCGGTTCCGTAATAGACATGATAATGGCCTCGGCAAAGGACAGCCATCCCAATGAATTTGCCTGCTCTTTAAGGGCGGAGGATGGTATAATCACGGAGGTCATTCTGGTTCCTGGTACCATATCGGGAAATACTAGTGCCATACTGAGATTGTACATGCTTCCGATAGATTTTTCGATAGTGGGCACGGCCCATTCACATCCATCGCCCAATGGGAATCCTTCACCCGCCGACCTGGGATTGTTCTCCAGATACGGGAATGTCCATCTTATAGCTCATTATCCTTATACGAGATCGTCATGGAAAGCCTATGATCGGCAGGGCCAGTTCGTGGAATTGACCGTGCTCTAATGAGTGTGGGACACTCTTAACTAGATTTTAGAAATATTTAGAATCACTTAGAAACGATTATATATAGCTATTAATATGTCTAATCAGTCAATTATCATAGACAAAATGAGGGAGTGTGCGGTTTACCGCAATCCATATTCTATAAACATTTTGGATGAGTGATTCCATGGATAATGAAAAAAGTAATCTGATGAAAGGAACAACAACAGTTGGCCTGACCTGCAAGGATGGCGTGGTCATAGCCACCGAGCACAGGGCCACGATGGGAACTTTGATAGCTCACAAGAAGACCCAGAAGCTGTTCAAGATCGATGACAATATCGGTCTGACAGTGGCAGGTCTAGTGGGTGATGCTCAGGTTCTCGCAAGGTATTTGAGAGCAGAGGCAGAACTCTACAATATGAAGCACAAGAACCCGATGCCCATCGTGGCTGCCGCCACGCTGATGTCAAATATTCTGAATGGGCGCAAATTCTACCCGTATTGGGTGCAACTTATTGTGGCTGGTGTGGATAAGGATGGATATCATGTGTATTCCCTTGATGCCGCTGGAGGTTCTATTCCTGATGATTATATCACCACAGGATCTGGATCGCCCTATGTATACGGGGTTCTTGAGGACCATTTCAAATCAGGAATGACCCTGGAAGAGGGCGCGGACCTGGCCGTAAGGGCCCTGCATGTGGCTATGCAAAGAGACTCTGCATCTGGCAATGGCATTAGTGTGGCAATGATCTCCAAGAAGGAGTTCAAGGAGCTAACGGACGCTGATGTTAACAAGAGAATGCAGAAGATGAAGCTGACTTAGTCAATGTATGGCTAATGAACAGATATAGAGTAATGTGAGTTGAGTAAAGGATGTCATTAGAGAGTATTCTTGAAGAGGCTGAGAAGGAGATCAAGAAGATCGTTCCATCCAGTATTACTGTTACAAGCATAGATTTCGAAGGCCCAGTCATTGTGATATACACCAAGAACATGGATGAGTTTGCTGACAATAATGAGCTGGTCAGACTGCTCGCCCAGGCATTACGCAGGCGGATATCCATTCGTCCCGACCCGTCTCTTCTAAGCCATACAGAAGAATCCGAAGAGCAGATCAAGAAGATCATCCCCAAAGAGGCCGAGATAACCGATATATTCTTCGATGATGAAACAGGAGTGGTGACCATAGAGGCCATTTCTCCAGGCATAGTCATCGGCAAGCACGGTGCGGTCCTGAACGATCTCAAGAAGCAGATCGGCTGGGCCCCCAAGGTCGTTCGAGCTCCCCCTATTCCTTCCAAGACCGTGAACGAGGTTAGGAAATACCTTCGCTCTGTCAAGGATGAGAGGATGGACTTCTTGAGAAAGCACGGGCGCCGTCTCGCACGAGATACATCCTCTGGTGAGAATTTCGTCAGAATGACCGCCCTGGGTGGGTATAGAGAGGTGGGGCGCAGTGCGAGTTTATTGATGACCAAGGACAGCAAGGTATTGATCGACTGTGGTGTTATGCCATCGGGCGATGGTGCCCATCCCTTTTTGAACGCACCAGAACTTCAGCCTTTGGACTCCCTTGACGGCGTGGTGATAACTCACGCTCATCTGGATCATTCCGCACTCCTGCCAGCTCTCTATAAATATGGGTATGACGGCCCAGTCTATTGTACTGCGCCGACCAGGGATCTCATGTCCCTACTGCTCATTGATTTCATCAAAGTGTCCTATGGGGAGGCCAGAAAGGCCCCGTATGAATCCCATCATGTGAGAGAGATGGTCAAGAGATGCATCCCCCTGAAGTACGGGGAGACCACGGACATTTCACCAGATATGAGACTGACATTCCAGAATGCGGGACATATCCTGGGTTCTTCAACTGCCCATTTCCACATAGGGGACGGGCTGTACAACATAGCCTTCACCGGGGATATAAAATTCGAAAAATCATGGCTTTTCAATGCGGCTGTCAACCGATTCCCAAGGTTGGAAGCGATAATCATAGAATCCACTTATGGTGGCTTCCACGACCTGCAACCCAGCCGTCATGATGCCAGTGCTCAATTGAAAGCGGCTCTCAAAAGAACATTGAAACGTGAGGGCAAGATCATTGTCCCTGTTTTCGCGGTCGGTCGTTCACAGGAGGTCATGCTGGTAATAGAGGATCTGATGCGCAATGAACAGATACCCACCGTGCCCATCTACCTTGACGGTATGATATGGGAGGCCACAGCGATTCACACAGCCTATCCCGAGTTCCTCAATTCCTCACTCCGCACCCAGATATTCCAACAGGGAGAGAATCCATTCCTGTCGCCCATATTCAATAGGGTGGACAGCCACGAGATGCGCCACAGGATATGTGATGACCCGGAGCCATGCATCGTCCTGGCAACCGCGGGAATGATGAATGGAGGTCCGGTACTCGAATATTTCAAGGCATGGGCTCCCAATCCCAAGAATACGATAGTATTTGTCGGATACCAGGCCGAAGGGACCATAGGTCGCCGGGTGCAGAAGGGCTGGAAGCAGATAATGCTGAACGAGCGTGGTGGTGGAATAACCATTGATATCAATCTCAATATCGAGATAATTGACGGTTTCTCGGGTCACAGTGATCGTATGCAGCTTCTCAACTATGTTGACGGACTGGAACCGAGGCCGGAGAAGATCCTTATTGGCCACGGGGAGGAGTACAAATGCTCTGACCTGGCTAGCAGTCTTTACCGGAAATTCGGGTTCGAGACACGGGCACCGATGAATTTGGAGACCATAAGGCTGAAATAATGAGTCACAAAACTCCTTAACTCAATTCCATGCAATATCTTTTAATGTCAACAGGCTCTTCATCCCAAGCATGGAGCCACGAACCCTAGCCCTGTTCCCTTTTCTACCAGAGGTATCGGTCTATCTGAGACAGCAGGGTGTTTCTCTCGATGATATCATATCCTCCCCAACCTATGGAAGAGCCAGGGAACTGGGTCGCGAAAGGGTGATGGAGGCTTTCCTGGAGAAAGAGGTTAGGGAGCATCCCATGACCTCGGATATTGACTATCTTCTGGAGATATTATCCTATATCGTGGCCCGGATGATCGTGTCATCCACTGCTGATGAGATGCTCATAGAGCAATATGCCCTGGCCGAGGCTGTCAGTACTCGTAAACGACTGGCAGACCAGGACATGGACTTCCTGAGTCATATTACCGAAGCCTTGGAGATCAATGCATCTCTGGAGGAAGATGAGCAGATGCGCATCCACTTCACGGATTATTTAAAGCTAAGCTCACAAATGAGAGCGAAGGAGTGGAGCCTCGTATCCCAGGACCTTGATGCTGGCTACCTTGTCTTGGAGAAAAAGAAGATAATAAGATTGGTACAACAGGCTCTGTCAGATAGGATCAAGAAGGAACTTCCCTTGCCAGTGAATGATGATATAATCGATGCCTTCACTTCCACCATCGATGACCTTCGGATCGAGGTCGAAAAGAGAAAAGAAGAGTTCAGGAAGGAGGGTTTTGGAAGGATCAGTTTCCTGAGACTGCCGCCATGCATGAAGATAATGCTCAATGGCCTCAAGAAGGGGGAGAACCTGCCTCATGCTGGACGTTTTGCCCTAACTGCCTTCCTTCATACTGTAGGAATGGATACCGAGCAGATACTGGCCCTTTATTCGACCTCTCCGGATTTCAATGTCAATCTTGCGAGATACCAGATAGAGCACATTACCGGAAAATTATCCGGGGTCGAATATCTCCCACAGAGCTGTCATACGATGGTATCTCAGGGCATATGTTTCGAGCCTGATAGCCTGTGCAAGAAGGAATGGATGACCCACCCGCTGTCATATTACAAGATCAAGGGCAAGAAGCGTGATGGCGGAAAGGGCAGTAGCAAGAGTGCTCCTAAGGATAATAAACCACCAACTGACGATAGCCAGGCTTCCTGAACATGTTTTGAAAAGATCTATTTTCTTTTGGACAGAACCTTCCAGGTCCTGCTCGCTCTCTGAATGGCTGTTAGATTTCCTGCCACTCCGAACCACAGCATCATCAGGTCGAACAATGTGAGCTCGAGGGATAGCTGAGAAATAGATATGAGAATTGGCCCATCGAAATATTGTATGTGCACGAATAGAAGGATCGGGACCAGGAACAGCAAGGCCAGTCTATCAGCTCTACCCAGCATTCCGCCATAATCCCTCTTAACGCCCAGAGCCTGGGCCTGAGTTCCCATATAACTGGTCATGAAGACGCCGATAAGAGCAAAGAGGCCGATATAGAAATTAGTGTATCCGGATACTATGATACCCACCAGAATGAATATGTCCGCATAGCGGTCGAAGACATGGTCGATGAAATCACCCTTCACAGATGTCTTGCCAGTCATCTTGGCGACCAGGCCGTCGATCATATCGAACAGACCATTGAGGATTATGAAAAGAGATGTGGCCAGCAGGAGATACAGGGACCATGACTCCGAATACCATATCCAGTTATTCGGGTCCAGCATGTAGAGGCTGAAGAAGGCCATTATTGCAAAAAGGATCGCGATCACGCTTATCGTGTTCGGCTCGATCTTGAGAAAGGGCTTTGCCAATGGCTTTGCCAACTTCGTGGCTCTATCCCTCTGTCCGTCTAGTACCATTCAAGTATCACTCCGCTCCAATCTACCTGGCCTGGCTCATATCCCTCTGTTTCTCCGGATATTATCTCAAGGATCATCCGAGCTATCTTCTCCGAGGGAGTATCAGTATTGTCTATCTCATAAACCTTTTCATTGAGTTCCACGGCCTCGATCAATATCAGGTCTATGGCCTCGGCCTCCACATTGTCTCTGACCTTCTGCTCATCATAATCTCTTTCTCTCAATCTTTTCTCAAGAATATCTGGGTGACATCTCAGAACAATGCAGATATCGGGTTTCAGGTAATGGGACAGATGGCCGTCCAGCATCACCATTCTCTCTCCTCTCTCCATCTTGTCGGCCAGTTTGTCAACATCCACCTCTCTAAGGTCCTTACCGGTTATCGCCCAATGCCTTGTCGCCAAGTCTTCGACGCTCACGATCTCGTATCCATAGCCCTGTAAAAGGGGTTGTGACAGCACACTGGTCTTTCCCACACCCGGGGTTCCGGTGATAGCGACTAACATCCAACCCGAATCAATGTGTGATAATTAAATAGTGCGCCCAAAACCTTTTAATCCCCAATTCGATTGAGCAAATCATGGCAGGCAGGCCCAAGCGCGTGATGATGTTACTATCCAATCCCTTCAGGCCAGATCCTAGGGTGCACAAGGAAGCGAAAGCCCTCGTGGACGCAGGTTATGAGGTGACGATCATATGCTGGGACAGGGAACAGAAATATCCCAAACAGGAAACAATAGACGGCATCCAGATAAGGAGATTGGGCCCGAGATCAAGCTTTGACAGTACCAAGATATTTCTCAAAACAATACGCAAGTTCTGGAAAGAGGCTAGGAAAGTAATGTCCTCCATGAAGTTCGATATCATCCAATCACATGACCTTGACACGCTATCACCAGCATCCAAAGAAGCAAGGCGGAGGAAGATCCCATTGGTCTATGACAGCCATGAGATATATCATGAAATGGCTGCCGAAAGATTATCTGGCCTCATGGTGAGCTTTGTTAAGATATATGAGAAGCGGCTGGTAAAAAGACCCGATGCAGTTTTCTGTGTCAATGACCGCTTCAAGGATATACTGGGATCATGGGGTGCTAGGGAGGTCGAGGTCATCATGGGCTGTCCTCCAGAACCTGTTGCATCTCCGCAGGTCATTGAAGATATCAGGCGGGAAATATCTCCTGATGGAAAGCCGATCATCATGTACATAGGAGTTCTTGAGCCTAATAGGAATGTGCTGGAACTTATCGAGGGCTTTACCAATGACAAGTCTCCAATGGCCAGATTGCTATTGGGCGGCTTTGGCACCTTGGAAAATCAAGCTTCCAGTGTTTCTGGTTCTAGATACAAGTTCATCGGCCCGGTCAAACCAAAGGATATGGCCGCATACACACTGGCTTCTGATATCCTGGTGGCTGTATATGATCCATCTTTCGGAAACAATCGAGACTCTGTTCCGAATAAATTATTCGAGGCCATGAGCGTGTCCAATCCCATAATCGTCGCCAAGGGAACTTGGACTGGCCAAATTGTTGAGAAGCTTAATTGTGGTCTTACCGTGAAATACGGGTCTGACGAGGTCTTTCAGGCAATAGATGAATTACTGGCCGACAAAAAACTCTATGAGAAGTTGGGCAGCAATGGACGCAAGGCCTTCGAAGACAAATACAATTGGCAGGTCATGGAAAAACGCTTGTTAATAACATATCAGAGGCTACTTTCCGACTCCAATGACTGAAACATTCCACCCAGCGGATTCCCATTTTCTCCTGTCAATGAAATGTCTGGTGTCAAAGACCATTTTATTCTTCACAAGGCTTCCGACATGCTCTGGGTCCAATTCCTTGAAGATGCTGTGGTCGGTGGTTATTATCAAAAGGTCGGAATCCTTTACAGAATCATCAAGGCCAGTCAATTCAGGTATCATTCCCTCTTCCACATGAGGGTCGAATACCGAGCAGTTCACTCCCTTGGCCTTTAGAAGAGCGATAATATCGAGGGCCGGGCTTTCTCTGGGATCTCCGATATCTCCCTTGTAGGCCAGGCCAAGCAATGTGATCTTCTTTCCGCTCAGACCTCCCAGTATCTCTTCAGAACGCTCCACAATGTATGATGGCATGTGTGTGTTCTTCTCCCTTGCAAGGGCCAGGAAGCTGGCTTTTCCTTTTGCCATCTCGATTATGAAATAGGGATCAACGGCTATGCAATGGCCGCCCACTCCGGGCCCGGGATTGTGAATATTCACTCTGGGATGCTTATTTGCCAGTTCTATGGCTTCCCAAATGTCTATGCCTATGTCCCGGGAAACAATTGCCAATTCATTGGCGAAGGCTATATTGATGTCCCTGAATGAATTCTCTATTAACTTGACGAACTCGGCAGTGGTGGCATCGGTGAGGTATAATTGTCCTTTGGAGAAGGACCCGTAAACGGCCTTCGCCATCTGGCTGGCCTTTTCATTCATGCCACCTATCACCCTGTCATTCTCTACCAATTCCTTGACTATCTTTCCGGGCATAACTCTCTCAGGGCAGAAGGCGACCAGCACATCCTCCCCGACTGTGAAGCCAGCCTTCTCAACTGCTCCGCACACGATATCCCGTGTTGTACCTGGTGGAACAGTGGATTCCAGAATTATCAGGTCACCCTTTTTCAGAACAGGTATTAAATTATTTGTCGCATCCTCGACATAGGATAAGTCTGCCTTTTTATCCAATGTGAAGGGCGTTGGCACGCATATTATGAATGTATCCGCCTCCTTCGGACTCTCCGAGGCAGTGATCTTCCCATTTTCTCTTGCCTTTTCCAATAATTCTTGGAGGCCAGGCTCTTCGGGATATGGATTGCCGGATATCAGATTGTTCCTTGCCCTTTCATTGATGTCCACTCCAATGACCTCATTCCCATTGGAGGCCAAGACTGCGGCTGTGGGTAGGCCTATGTACCCTAGTCCAATAATACATATTTTACTCATGGAGAATGGTGGAAAACACCAGCATGTATAAAAATTGATTGATTTTCTGCTCAGGGAGCGGTCTCAATCAGTTTTTTGAATAATAATGCAGGTCAGGTGGCATTTCTCGCCCTTTTCAACTTTACGGGGAGGATAAATTCGTTTCCCATTGGTCCAGTAATCTCCACTGAAAACTTCATAATATTCCTGTTCTATTATCTTTCCAGAATTTTCCTCAAGCCATGCATCTATCTCCTTTCTTGAATAAACCTGGCAGATAAATGCAAAGTCCTTACCAAAGCTGGCATCCGGAAGTTTGTAGGCATTTTCTATATATTTGCTTTCATTGTATGGAAA
>JAGLQE010000298.1 GCA_023137005.1 Thermoplasmata archaeon | reverse complement strand
ATCAATCTGACAACGACAGATGGAAGCTCGTTCGTCTGCAATGGCGATAACTATGCGTGTTCTGGACAATCTGACATCACACCGCCAGAGGTGAGTGGAATAAAGGCAACCAGCCTCACTCATGTGGAACTGACTTTCAATGAGCCCGTCAACCAGACAGATGCCGAGAACATTACGAATTATATGATCGACGGGGGGATAGGGCCCAACCCGAGCTCGGCCGTGCTTAGTCCGGACCAAAGGACAGTGGAACTGACTACTGGACTCCAAACAGCAGGGCAGATGTACAATATCACGATCAGCAACATAAATGATGGAACATCACCGCCCAACACAATTCAGGCAGGCACTGTGGCATCCTTCACTGGTGGGCAACAGACACTTGAGATCCTTGATGTGGTGCAGGACCTGGGCAATAAAAGCATTGCATACCTAACAACAGATGCCCAGTCACAGGCAGATTACACACTCTATGCCTTCAATATCAGCGACATCGCGGAGCCGCCCAACAACCAACCAGAGTCTTCCATTGATTTCTCTGGAGGGGGTGTGGTAGATACTTTCGATATTCCGATTTTACCAACCCCAGGGTGGAACTTCGTGTCATTCTCGTTAGATGTAGCTGGCTCTGTTCTGGACATTCTGGACGATAGTGCAGGCGATGGTGCCACCACCTGGGATCATCTATATTGGTATGATGGTGGAGATGCTGTAAACCATTGGAAATCCTACAATAAGAATTACGCTGGAACTCAGACCCTTGCATTCATCAACAATACCATGGGTCTGTGGATACGCATTACAGATGTTGGTGATGGATTCCTAACAATTGAAGGGATCGAGCCAAACAGCACCAGCATAGACCTCAAGGCTGGTTGGAACCTGGTTGGCTATCCATCTCTTGTGGGAAAGCCGATCTCAGATGCCCTGGATGGTACTGGATACTCCAGGGTGGAAGGGTTCAATGCCACTGCTCCGTATTGCATGGAAGAGTTAGCTGATAGTTATGTTATGACGGCAGGGGAAGGGTATTGGGTGCATGTTCCTGCTGATGCGGTTTGGGTAGTTGATTGGTGATTCGGCCAGCACCGTCACAGCTCGGAATATTCCAAACACTCAAATAGCCCTACATAGTTTGAGATGAGAAGGAGGAGAAGGATAATGCTACCAGAATTGACAGGAAATCAAAATGTGTTTATTGAAATTACAAATCCAGTTCACGGGGGGCCAGGGTGGGAATTTGGAAGCCGTTTATGGAGCCCAGTACGAGACAAGAGAGGTGCAGAAGCTTGGGGAATAATGAAAGAAGTAAAAATTGGAGATGTTGTATTACATTTGTTAAAGGAAAAGCAGTCTGAAGGTTACAAATGGACAGGAATATCCATAGTAAAAACCGATATTACCACAGTAATAGATGAGCCTCCGCAACCAGATCAGTGGAAAGGAATGAGCCCCTATCAGTTTATTGAGATCAGTAATTTTGATAAATTACCGACCCCCATACCAATAAGCTCAATTTTTGCAAAATATGAAAAGGAATTTCGGAGTATTTATAGAGAGCCAAAATCCAAATCTTTCTATATCGAGTATGGATTTGATAAGGAGCTGCGAGTAGCGGTAAAGTATATGGCCCATATACCACAAAAATTATACAAAATATTTCAGAACATATCTGATGATGCAAAATTTGATTACAACCCCCTACTAAATGATGGAACTGAGCCAACAGAGAATGAACCCGCAGTCCCAGATTACACCAAGCCAGCACGTACGCTTACTATGACGAATCGCATTATTCGAGATACAGAACTAGTAAGAAAACTCAAAGAAAGCTATGGGTGGTCATGTCAAATATGTGGAAAAAGAATACTACTACCAAATGGAAAATATTATACTGAAGGCCACCACCTTAGACCTCTGGGAGGGTCATATGAGGGGCCAGATATAGCAGAGAACATAATTATACTGTGTCCAAATCATCATGCTGAGTTTGATCTTCGGTCTATTGCTATAGATCCAGAAACAATGATTATTGAGCATATTGATGATTCAAATGAATATCATGGTAAATCACTTGCGTATAGCCGATCAGACCTTGGCAAGATCTTCTTAGAATTTCACTATGATAATTTGTTTAATGAATAGAAAACCTAGGGTGGAAAGATGAAACGAACTGCATTAACTATCTGGATTATACTTGTCATGATACTATCAGTATCAATCAACAGCACAGCCTGGAGCAATGGCGGATATTCAGATACCATAACAAGCCCGGACTATGGAACTCATGACTGGATAGCGGAGAAGGCCCTGGCCATGCTCCCTGCAAGCGAGAGCCAGTACATCCATGACAACCTCGATTATTACCTGTATGGTACAGAACTTCCCGATAACCCCGATGGATTATTCGATGATGGGATCGGGGACACCTTCCAGCATCATGTCTATTTCGACTCGAATGGAATCGTGACCGATGATGCCAGTGCCGACAGAGCCAAGGCGATGTTCGATGATGCGAAAACACATCTTCAGAATGAGGATTACGAAAATGCCAGCAAATACGCAGGGGCAATGACCCATTACATTGCGGATCTGGGTGTATTCGGGCATGTGATGGGAAGCACAACATTCTGGGGTGCCGAGACACATCATTCGGACTATGAGAATTATGTTCGGGATCACCAGGCAGACTTCAATTCATACATCGTGTTCGATGGAACTCTGGCCACTCTCTCTGCCTATGATGCCACCATAGAGCTAGCTCATGACACCACCTTCGATGATAGCGGAGCTGGAAGGGATTGCCTCTGGATGGATGCGGAGATAACAGAGGAACCTGTAGATCCACCGCCAGTGGATCCGCCACCTGTGCAAGCAGGGGATCCCACAGATCTCAAGATCAACGAGATGGAGCAAGGCCCCGCGGGTGAAGACTATGGCTATGAATGGGTCGAGCTGTATAATCCAACATCTTCAAGCATAGACCTGTCAGGCTGCCAGCTCAAGAACAATGATGGGGATTACAAGACCATATCTGGAACGGTTCCTGCATATGGGTATTTCGTGTATACATTTCCCACCCAGTGGCTTGATAATTCTGATGAAGGAGTGATATTGCTTTATAATTCAAATGTGGTTGATCAGACACCTATCAAGGACGATAGCGCTAATGATGAAATGTGTTGGGCAAGAGTACCAAACGGACAGGATACAAACTCGGATTCAGACTGGTCCTATGTTGCATCTACCAAGGGTACTGCCAACCCATCAACACGCGCCTATGACTGGGCAGATCCAGATTTCAAGGCTAGAGCTGGAGAGTCCATTAACCTGGCTGTTAACCTTGTGGCCGATGTCCTACATACATTAGCTGTGGAATCGGGCTATACGGCCTCTGACACGCCTCCAGTGGTCGATCCAATTACACCCGTGGATCCTGATGACACAGATGCCGATGGAATGCCCGATGAGTGGGAGATGGAGCAGTTTGGAGAATTAACTCCAGATGGCACAGGAGATTGGGATGGTGACGGGGTATCTGACCTGGATGAGTACAGTGCTGGGACAGATCCGCTTGTAGATGAGGCAGCAGCAGATTCAGATACAGAACCTGAAGCGGAACCACCAGCAGGAGAAACGCCTGGGTTTGGGATCTGGACTATGCTATTGGCTATGTTGGTGGCGGTGGGGATTGTGAGGATGGTTATTAGGTGGAGGAAGTGATATGGAGAAGAACACAGTATTCATCTTGGGAGCAGGGGCCAGCATGCCATTTGGTTTTCCATCAGGTGATGGGTTAAAAGATGAAATATATAATCTATTTCATCGTGAAATCTCATCAGATAGTTTTATATTAAACAAGAAGAAGGTTGAGAGGAATTTAAGTATCATGGCTACAAATGGTTATAGCCAAACAGAGGTATTGGAATTTTCAACAAGATTGAAGAGAACCCCCTTCACTATTGATGAATTTCTCGCCCAAGATAATGACTACCAGGGTATAGGCAAATATGCAATTTCTCTTGCTTTGTTTCCAAAAGAAGAAGAGGCGATCTATTGGATGTTTAATTCAAAAGATGTGTTTGGTGAGCCAAATTGGTATCAATATCTTTTTAGACTTTTTTACAAAGATGTACCATACGATGAATATCACAACCAGAACATTAGATTTATTACATTTAATTATGACAGATCTTTAGAATATTTTTTGTTCGAGTCCTATGCAAATGCAAACAAGGATGTAGATGAGAAGATAGCTGAATCCTTACTAGAATCACCAGTTATTCATGTATATGGGAAATTAGGTAGCCTTCCGTGGGAGGATAAAAAACCGTCTATTCCATTCGGCTTAAACTTGGTTCCTGGCAAAGAAGGGAATAAACCTTGGCAAGACATTGAACTTTATACGATGTATGAAAAAGAAGGGTTAGTACATAGTTCGACTGAAAAAATATTGCATGAAGCGGAAAATATATATTTTTTAGGATTCGGCTTTGACAAGAACAATTTGAACAGGCTTGGTTTCTTTGACAGTAATATCACCGCACCTGATATTTGGGCCACCGCATATGATAAGACCCCACCAGAATTAGGACGTATATTGAATAATGCAGAGAAAATGATTAGGAGTGACTACCTTAAAAATTATAGCTGCATAGACTTCCTGAGAAATGTCATTTAACTTCACCACCACCTGCTCCCCACCCCTTCCACCGCACTACACCTTAGTCCGTCCTCCCGCCTCCTCTGCCACCCCACCACCTTCTCCTGGCGTGAACTGGTGAGAAGTTGGTTCTCAATAATATAAAGAAAATACGAGCCCGATGGGATAAGTATATTAGAATAATAGAGATAATAGTGTAAAAGTAATGAAGAGGTTAGGGAATGGGAAAAGGAATTGGCAGTAACAAAAAGGCTATGGAAAGTGTACCCATGAAATTGATCGTCATCCTGGTCGCTATAGCTTTTATTGTTCCCATAGCGTACTACACCATTAATAATGATATAGAGAGGCAGACGAAAAGCGACATAATTGACGGTATGGATGAGTTGGCCAACGCCATTCGCTTCGTATATGATAAGGGTACATTGGAATCAAGAGAGGTGACTCTTGATTTCGGCAGTTCAAGATTCTCGGGCCTGAGTTCCATAGTGATCGGGGATAAGATTGGAGAACATCCTGGTATGAACCAATCCGTCATCTCACATAAGTATTTGAGCACCTGGGAGCATAATGCGATCACAGACCCGAATATCCCGGTAACCTCCCCAAATAACAGTGCTCTGGAACTAGACGGATACGGCAAATGGGACCTCGTGGTCCAGAAGAATACGATAGGGTTCACGGATTTTGTTGTTGTCAGATTGAAGGGCCAGGAAGGCGAAGTGAAGATGCCTGATCTTTTTGTTGGCTCCATCAATGTGATAGATAATCCGGCAGAGCCAGTTGTTGAGCTTACCGATGAGGAATGGGAGGAATACAAGCCAGAGATGACCACTCCCCTTATCCCATCTGGCTACCAGGTTTCTGCGCTGATAAAGAACTTCGGCACCCTGGCCACCGATGACCCGAACTCCAAATGGGTGGACGGTATAGGCAAGGACAACGGGGCCATAAGGGTTCTGTTCATTGATTACATAGTTGAGAGGAATGAGACCAGGCAGATAGGGGAGCCAATAATAATCGACCACCTCGAACCCTATGAGGAGATCACAATCACAGCCAGCCAATCATGGAGGGTCATAGACTATCTGTATCATGATGATGCCTTTGATAGAACATTGCTCAATAGAAAAATAATCGTCCAAGTGGATTACATCGAATATGAGGTGGACGAGACCAGTGAGATGATCGAAGGAGATAATATAGACGAGATAAATGGAGATAACAATAACAGGGAGTACCTGCCAGTGGTTGATTATTACATAGATGAGAGGAACGAGACCCGGCAGATAGATGAACCAATAATAATCGACCATCTCGAACCCAATGAGGAGATCACAATCACAGCCAGTCAATCATGGAAGGTCATAGACTCCCCGTATCATGATGATGCCTTTGATAGAACATTGCTCAATAGAAAAATAATCGCCCAGGTGGATTACATCGAATATTAGTTGGATTATAACTGGCTCTAGTATATCTGGCATAACTATTTATCATCTCAGGGAATTATCCTGCCCATGGAAGGGTACCCGTCACATCATTTTCAGCTTATAGGCCGAAAAAAGGAAATGGCCACGTTCAAAGACCTTCTGAGCAGATCGATAGGAGGAATGGGCAATACCCTTCTTGTATCTGGAGAGGCAGGCATAGGCAAGACCCGCCTTATTGAGGAATACAGAAGGTATGCCAGTGATCGTGTCAAGATAATGAATGGTTCAGCGACCTTGGACTCACTTGAACCATTCCAGATATTCTCCAAGGCCCTTGAAGGCATATCTAATCAACCATTGTTCCGCAATCTGGAACACACATCTTTCACTACCATATTTGTAGTGGATCGTGCAGGCTTGCTCCTGGCCCAGGCATCCTCCGTGGAGAATGAATTGGACGCAGACATATTTACCGGAATGCTTTCCGCGGTTCAGGGCTTTGTAAAAGATTCTTTTAATATCAGTGGGGAGAAAAAAGGCGGTCTCGGTAGGCTGGAATACGGTGATAAGAAGATCATAATCGAGCATGGCCAGCATATTTTTCTAACCGCGGTTTTCGATGGTGCTGAACACAGGGATATGAAACAATTGGTGAAGCGAACCGTTGAGGCCATTGAAATGGACCATGGGGACATACTTGAGGCCTGGGAAGGGAATATGGATCAAATGATGCCAGTTCAGGATATGATCTCATCACTGGCGAATGCCAAATTCCTTGTCAAACAGGAGCTTGAAGGAACCACACTCAAAACCGAAAGGCTCAGGATCGCGGATCAGGTATTAGTGGAGGTCACCGAGCTATCAAAAATTCAACCATTGCTAATTTTACTGGAGGATCTTCATTGGGCAGAGGAATCATCACTTTTCGTATTAAATTATCTGGCAAGGAACATTCGCAATGAAAGGATCATGATATTGGGCACTCTGAGGCCGGGTGAGAGCCAGATACTTGACCAGCGGCTTGAAAAAATGAGAAAGGAGAATATGATCATCGATCAGAAGCTTGACATATTGGGCACTGAGGAGGTTGCTTCCCTCGCATTCGAATTATTTGCTGACAATACCTTTTCTGAAGATTTCATCGAAACACTAGCCGGAAAATGCAGAGGTAATCCCTTCTTCACGATCGAGCTTTTAAGGCAAATGGCTGATGAAGGCAGTATCGGAGAGAAGAATGGCAAATACACCCTACTTAGTGAGGATTATTCAATTCCCAGCTCTATTGAAGATGTTGTTCACCGCAAACTGGAAAGACTTGGGCCAGATGAAATGGCCCTTGTGGAATATGCATCATGCATTGCCCTACAATTCGACAGGGAAATACTAAGTTCCATCCAAATAGTTGTAGATATTCCAACCACTCTAGATAGGCTGACAGATACAGGGATCATTGCCACTTACGGCGATCATATAGAATTCAGCCATGCATTGTTCCAGGATGCCATATACCAAAGCATGGGGAATAGATGGAAATCCGTATATCACAAGAACATCGGCGACTATTATGAAGAAAACTTCGGCATGGAGATCGAGTCAGTTATCTATGAACTGGCCAGCCACTATTCAAGGAGCAAGGAATACTCAAAGGCATTTGATTACTGTATCCGAGCAGGAGAAAAGGCTGAATCTGAATTTGCTCCAGAGCAATCTCTGGAACTCTATAAATCCGCTCTTTCCGCTCACAGGAACCTGAGAAAGCCAGATAGTAAGGAGACCGCCCTTGAGCTATTGGAGAAGATCGGTGATATCCAAGAGCTTGTTGGAGAATGGGATGATGCCCTTCTGATATTTGATGAGGCATTTGGGATTTCCAGTGATGATGAAATAAAGGCTAGAATGCTCAGAAAAAGTGGGGCCGTCTATGAGAGCAGAGGTGATTATGACGAGGCCTTGAAGGCCCTGGATAAGGCAAAGATCCAGATAGACGGCAGATCTTCCAAGGAATATGCTAGGATATGCAATTTGGAGGGTGGTATTTATGGTAAGAAAGGAGAGAGGGATAAAGGCCTGGCCATTTTGAAAGAAGGATTGGCCATATTCGAGGAGAAAGGCGACTCTTTAAAAGACATCGCCAAGCTTTTCAGGGCTATTGGATTTCTACAGTTGAATCTTGGCCAATTGGGCCCAGCACTTGAGAATTATCAAAAAAGCCTGAAGATCATGGAAGATATTGGAAATGAACATGGAATGGCGGCGGCTCTGAACAATATTGGGGTATTGTATCATGATAAGGGTGAGCTGGATTATAGTCTGGATTATTATCTGCGTAGTCTGAGGATCAAGGAGAAGATAGGGGACATTGATGGTGTTTCGATCTCATTAGG
>JAGLQE010000297.1 GCA_023137005.1 Thermoplasmata archaeon | reverse complement strand
GGAAAAAATATTGGATATTACAATGCCAGGAAGCTACTGATAAAGAATAGGGTCTCTATCAATGCCCATGACCCGCGTGTCCGTGAGCCCCCGGCTCCACATGCTTCACACCCTTAAAATGCAATAACATATGCTGATACTGTTTTACTGGCATCATCTGTCCAAATGCTCTTTCAACAACCTCATTGAGTGCCGGGTGAATGTGCATGCCCTCATAGATCGGGTAATATGACTGGCCTGGTGCGTACATGAGATTGATGATCTCCTGGATCAGGATGGATGCGTGGGGTCCGATTATGTGAGCTCCGATTATCTTCTCATCCTTGTTCTCGACTATGACCTTGACGAAATGATCCTTCGAACCCATGGCCTCGCCCTTGGCGGTATCCTCGAACTTCTGGAATCCTATGGAAATGAATTTCTCACCATATTTGGCAATGGCCTCCTTCTCTCTCATCCCGACACTGGCTATCTCCGGGTATGAGAAGACCGCGCTGGGCACGGCATGGTAATCCACTTCTATCTTCTTTCCCTGTATCGCGTTCCTGTACACCAATACGCTCTCATAATTCGCAACATGCTTGAACAGGTGCTTTCCGGTGGCATCCCCAAAGGCCCAGATGCCTGGTTGATTGGTCTCCAGGTATTCGTTCACCTTGATCCAGCCGCGCTGATCGACCTCGATACCGGCTTTTTCAGGATGCAGAATATCCGTGTTCGGAATTCGGCCAGTTGCGATTATTATCTCGTCGGAAACTATCTCCACCATCTTGCCAGTTTTCCTATCCTTGGCGATCAATTTCTTCTTTCCACCACTGCCGAAGCCGCCTTTCTCAGCCTTCAGGACCTCGTGGTTGGTGATGATGGTCATATGCTCGGACATCTGCTTTTTCGCGAGCCAACTTACCTCCGGCTCCTCCTGTGGAATGAACTGCGGATTTCGACCCAGTATAGTTACCGTGGCTCCCATGGCCGAGAAGAAATGGCCATACTCCGCGGCGATATAACCTCCACCAACTATGGTGATGGAACTCGGGAGGGTCGTCATCTTGATGACCGTGTCGCTGGTCAGATAACCCAATTCATCCAGTCCCTCAATTGGAGGAATGCTCAGTTCGGAGCCGATGCAAAGGAAAATTAGTTTTGAAGTAATGGTCTGGTCACCCACCTTGAGGGTGTAGGGTGCGGTGAACTCTGCCACATCCGTATAATAGTCGATGTTCGTATCATTGGTCAGCCCCTTTCGGATACTGGAGATGGTGGGGTCGATATGATCCCGCATCCTCTTCATGACCTTGCTGAAATCCATGTTCTTGACCAGGATATTCACGCCCATGCTCGGGCCTTTCTCTGCCATTCTTCGTAGCTCGGCCGGGTAAAGCAACATCTTGGATGGGATGCATCCTCTTGTAAGGCATATCCCGCCTGGCTCGTCCTTGTCTATAAGAGCCACTTTCAAGTTCTCATTCCTGTTCATCATGGCACTGATTATGTTCATCGAAGAGCCAGATCCAATTGCTATAACGTCATACTCCTTCATTTCCACCACAGATATGATAATTCTTTCTAACTTATAAATACTCTACCTGTATTTTCCAATCTCAAACCTTATTAATCCAAATAACATTGTATGCCTCATGATGCCTGACATCGAGATCGCCAGACTGGCCAAGCTAGAGCCTATTACGACCATTGCGGAAAAGGCAGGTATTTTGGACAGCCAGCTTTTGTACTGTGGTGGAAAGAAGGCCAAGGTGATAGTGAACGATATCGACCTCATGAAAAAGAATGGGAAGATCATACTGGTCACGGCCATGAGCCCGACTCCCGCAGGTGAGGGAAAGACCACGGTGGCTATCGGGCTTTCAATGGCAATGAACAAACTCGGCCACAGGACGATAGTCGGAATACGCCAGCCATCTCTCGGCCCGGTATTCGGGATAAAGGGAGGAGCCGCAGGCGGTGGATACAGCCAGGTACTTCCTATGGAGGATATCAATCTGCATTTTACAGGAGATATGCACGCCATATCTACGGCCCACAATCTTCTCTCGGCCCTGATAAACAATTCCATGCACTTCAAAAATGAACTGAGATTGGATTCCCGGAATATCACGTGGCCTCGTGTGATGGACATGAATGACCGCTCACTCAGGCGCGTGGTCGTGGGATTGGGTGACAAGGCCAATGGGATGGTGGATGAGGATCACTTTGACATAACCGCCGCATCGGAAGTAATGGCCTGCCTCTGCCTTGCCGAAGATCACCAGGATCTGAGAAATCGCATCGATAGGATCATGATCGGTTTGAGCACGGATGGAACTCCTCGATTTGCTTCGGACATGAAGGCCGCCGGAGCTATGACCGTATTGCTCAATGACGCTATCCGGCCAAATATTGTCCAGACAATTGAGAATACTCCTGCTCTGATACACGGGGGCCCATTCGCGAACATCGCCCACGGAACTTCATCGCTAATCGCAGCCAGGCTGGGATTGAACCTGGCGGATTACTACGTTACTGAAGCGGGTTTTGGCTCAGACCTTGGTGGGGAGAAGTTCTTTGATATATTCTGCAGGATATCCGGCCTGCCGGTTGCTGGAGTTGTTCTCGTTGCGACCATCAAGGCCTTGAAATATCATGGTGGTGTGAAGAAGAAGAACCTGAGCGCGGAAAATGTGGAGGCTGTCGAGAAGGGCTTTCCCAATCTTCAACGCCATATCTCCAATATCAATTCATTCGGTTACTGTCCAATTGTGGCCCTCAATGTCAATGCCAATGACTCCGAGGCCGAGATAAAGATGGTGATCGAGCTTTGCCAGACCGAAGGTTCCGAGTGCATTGCCACACGGGTTCATGCTGACGGCTCAGAAGGTGGACTGGAACTGGCCGAAGCCATAGTTTCCAAGGCACAGGACAAGAAACCAGTCTTCGCCTACCCTCTCAATCGAGGAATTCAGGACAAATTGGAAAGGCTGGCCTCCAAGGTTTACAGAGCCGAATCTGTGGTTCTGGCCCCACAGGCCAAGAAGGATATCCGACGTTGGGAAGAACTTGGGTACAAGGATCTGCCATTGTGCCTGGCCAAGACTCAATATTCCTTCTCGGACAATAAGAAGCTTCTTGGTGCGCCCAAGGGATTCGAGATGCATATTCGGGAAGTTAGATTATCGGCAGGGGCTGGATTCCTCATACCCATAGCTGGTGAAATTATGACCATGCCGGGATTGCCGAGGAAGCCAGCGGCTGAGAATATTGATATGGATGCCAAAGGTAATATTGTTGGGCTGAGTTGAAGCTAATTCAAACAATTTTGAAAGCATTTTTCAGTTTACCCAATTCAAGTTCGCCAGCTATATTGAATACTGATAGAGGAAATGCTTTATTTTTATGTTGAGATTTTGCCCATTCATCTGCAATATCTTTCAAATCTTTTGCTGTTACCAAAGCGAAAGTAACGTTATTTTTTGCTCTTTCAATATGGGCTTCTCTATCAGATTTAGAATCAAATTCAGGAGCGATTACAACAAATGTTTGGACACCTTCTGTGTTTCTAATGTATTTATGAAATTGATTCAAGTGTGAGTGGAGATTGCATGCTGATTCCTTACTTTTATTATCCCATAATAGAACTGAGTCATCATTTATTTTTATTTTCCCATCAGGGTTATCAGTTCCTGGTAGGTGTTCCAATATAAGATTTAATTTTTTCTCGAAAAGGTACCGTGTCCCTTCTTCAAAGGCTTTCTCAATATCTAAATCTTTTTCTATTATTTTTAAATCTCTAAGCTCTTTATGTTTTCTAGCTGCCAGTTGTTCAAAATATTCGTAATATCTTTCTCTTTTATCATCTATATACAAGGGTGCTTTATGGCTTATTTCATCTAATGCGCCAAAAATTCTATTTATTCTATCATTTTTGGAACTCCCTTTTCTTCCAGTAATCGTAAAACAAGCTTTTTCTAGTTCTTTAGCTAATTCATTTTTTGGAACAAATGTCGACAATGCATCTGTTGGTTTGATATTGTTTTTAATTGCATCTATAAGCTCATTATTTGTCCAGCCTAATGGCTTAATCTCCGCAGAATTAAGTATATTTATGTATCTATCTTTGTTAAATATTTTTTTATTACTAAGCAAAGCTTGATAACTATTTCCAGACAACTGGATATTCCATTCTTTTTTAATTACAGATGCTATTTCTTCAGGAATTATATAGTATTTTTCCTTATTATCTCCAATAATCTGAATTAGTAAATGCTCTGAGTGGAGACTTTTTGCAATAGTCTGGACTTCATCACCGTTATGACAGAAGTCTGTCTCACAGTCTCCAGATGGCTTTGGAAATATGCCTAATTTGGCTTGAAGCATCCAGTGTTCTTCTAAAGTGATATTCATTTTAGATCTTAGTTTCTTCAAAATGTTTTCTTCGTCTTCGGTAATATCTTTATCTTTTTCCCAGGCTCCTTCTAAAATGGTATAATAAATATCAAAATGATGAGCTTTCAACTCCTTTTTTCCGAAGAAATCTCTCGTCTTAGCTTCATTAATAATTTCTTCCTCAAACTGTTTTATTTTTTCAGATAAATTTTTTGATTTGATTTGATAATTCCTCTCTTCAAGTAATATTTTCAATATAATTGGTTTTAAAAGTCTTTTGCTTCTGTTTTTTTCCAGAATATGCAAATTATTTGGAACACTGGCCAAAACGATATCTAATTGTCTTAGAAATTCCTCTTGGATTTCTTCTACTTTTTTTTCATTGCGATTATCTACGATTTTGCTTGCATATTTCCTTATGACAGTTAGAGATGAAGCTCTCTCCAGGCACTCTTTAATTTCCATATTATCCCCTTGGAAGGCCATGATTTTTGTGATACTTATAATTTACTTGATTTCGAGCATGTGAGGGCGAGTTTTCTTTTGGATTGGGTAACCTTGTTCTTTTGGAGCCCGAGCCAG
>JAGLQE010000296.1 GCA_023137005.1 Thermoplasmata archaeon | reverse complement strand
AAAATTCGAAGTCCCTTAGCTCGCCGGGCATTAATTCGATAACGGTCTCAGTAGCAGAGTACACTACTGCGGTTGGCTGCGCGATCGCAACATCACTTATAGTACATTGGATATCAAATGTTTCTGAGTTCAAACCATAGTTCATCACGCTCACGCTGATCGTGGTAGGAGCAGGTATGATTGTAGCTCCCTCTGAAGGATTGTTGATAGAAGCAATGCCCACATCATGGTCACATTGAGCTCCCTTCATTCTTACGGCAGGGTCTCCCAAAAGATTTGTTTCATATATGCACCATCTGATTAGATTATCATAGCCGTTTATCGCGCTTATGCAGTCCTCTTTCGAGTCATGATTTGCCGCGCCGATCGCGCTTATGCCTTCACCATATATGGCATCAAAGAACTCTCTATCCAGACGTTGAGAGGGTCCGTCAAGGTCTCCTGCTCCCCATCCAAAACGCGAGTTCATGATCACAGCAAAAGCACCATATTGAGCTGTAACCAAGTGTTCGCCCACAGCATCATAGTTCAGATAACCCCCTGACCCATATGGTGGTGGGGCGTCACGATTATCAAATGCTCCACAGTAACAACCCTGGCTATACGCGAAAAATGGTTCTGAGTTCGTTAACACGTCTGCTTCTGAACAAGTTATCTTCATCACCTCTCCATTGTACGCATGTCCCAGATGATTGATGAAATTCAACCCTGTGTTCATAGCGTTCTCCAGATTGGTGTCTGTCCATCCCCCATCTCTCTCATACAAAGAGGTCTTGATGTAGTCATCAGGCACTCCCAATGTGGTATAACCTGCGTAGCTACTGCCATTTGCATCCATGATCTGATCTTTATAGTTACCACCCCAATCGGCGACCCCACCAAAACCAAGGTATTCGCCCAGGAAATATACTGTTTCCAAGGCATCGGATGTAGATGTCTCATATTCTATTGTTTTCCGCACGAAATTAGATAATTCTGAATCTGAATCCACAGGCGCTCTGCCCACAAATACCTCGGCCATTATATCCACATCGCCGCCGCCAACGCCATCGTTCGTCTCTCCCCAATAGCTGTCCCCATCATTGTTAAAATCACCATCAAGACATGCGTAGTATAGGTCAGAGGCCAGTACATCGGTGTACCCGAAAGTAGGTGCGCAATATAGCAGTCTTGCAGGCACTATATTGTCCCCGCTCTCTCCTCCGACATCACCTCCATCACCATCACCGCCGAGAAGCACATAATCCACCCCCCAGTTGGTATAGGCATCTATAATGAAATTGCGTATCTTTTCCGAATCATCCACACCGGAGTAGGATGCATAGATATCTTCTACAGTTTTGATCGTCGTGGCGATGCCATGTGATGACCTGAATGTTGCCAGATCTTGGAATGTGTATGCGCCTGCGGAGTTGTTCAAAGCATTATTGGTTATTATTACCATATCCCATGTAGCCAGAGGCTCTAGTCCAATTGAATACGTATCATATGTGGAGATCAACTCTGGATTGTCCACCTTTTTTAACAGCTCCTCCCTATCTGTGTCCAAGCCACGGAACAAGGGGCTCAGTTCAGCATCAGTGGTTCGTATGGTCACATCGATGCCCTCATAATAGTAGAGACTACCGTCAGAAGGAATATATTGGACAGGAAAGAGGTTGATGTATAGTATCGGATATCCTCGGAAGTACTGGACAGATATCTCTTCGTGAAAGTTCCCGGGGAAAGGGCTGGTGGAAGAATATACTGCCTCATCCCTTGTTGAAAGCGGTGCACTCATCGTCTGCATCTCGTCACCAAATAGCAACATCATCGGTTCCTTTGCCCAATCCAGATCATAATCCTGGCCTAGAACGGTCTCCCCCTGAGCACTCACCTCCACGCTAATGACCTCTTTACCAGCAGACAAGAGTATCTTCAAAGGTATGTAAGGTATCAATGGTTTGCCCGTATCAGAGGTGAGCAAGGAGGCTTCCTCCCCTAACTGTACATGATCGAATCCCCCCTCTTCAGAAATACTCGGGGTTTTAAAACTATAATTGTATGTGATGGTCTCATAAACATCTTCTTTCACTATCTCTGTCAAAGGCATATCATTGGATCCTATGTCCTCGAACATCATTGCCGAAGCAGGAATACCTGACATCAACATACCAAATACCAACAAAACTGTGATCAATCTCCAACCCATTGTGCTTTTCTCAAATCGATTGCTTAGCATTACTCGTCCCTCCATCTTCACACGATCTCTCTCATATGAAAGATTGAGGAAAAAGATTAGCTAGATAAGATCACATAGGTGATATACTCGACCTGTCTTCCCTCCATTTCTCACATGAGACTCTGCATATGCAGATGATCATTTACCCTTATACTATTTTCGTTGAATCAACTTTATGTTAAAATCACCCCCGGAAAAATGGCTAATGTGTTACCCAGTATACGAGTTTACCAACCTGAAAGAACATCCTCTGCTATTTTAACGTCGTTTATGCCGATCAGAATGAACAGGTGAACGCCCAGTGCATCCGTAGCTTTTAGTTCATGTGTCAAGTTAACCGTGAAATTCAGGCATATCTCATGTGATTTTCCTGGGTAATGCCCTTAAGCCCATCTTTCAGTGGAATTTAGAGGCAATGCTCGGAACATAGAAACCTATATACCATCAAGCCTCGATTATCTGGCCAATGAGCAACAAAGATCACACACCATCCAGATACAGGGCCATCATCAAGGAATCTAAATCTGGAAAGGGCAGACCAGTGGAACAACTCATAGAGGATGCTAGATCCTTGCAGGATCCATATTATCAAGCACTGGCTCTATTCAGTATCTCTTCGGACAAACAACTTGATGAGAACGATTCCCGTAATTTGGCAAAAGAAGGTATCCAGCTCTCTGATAAGGAACAAAGACCCTGGAGAAAGGCCGAGCTTCTCACCACGATATGCAAGAAGGCCAAGAATAACCCGCACAATACCCACGACATTATCCGAAACCAGATCATGGAAAAGATATGGGATCTTCCAGAAGGGAAAGGTAGGTCCGATGCAGTCACGGGTTGTATTGGTTTTCTCGGCTGCCAGTACATGCACGGACTCTTGAAACTGGGCATCGGCAACCCGGGATTCGAGATGGAGACATGCAAACCCCTCCTCCGATATTGGGTTAAAGAGTGTTCATCATCTTCCCTGCCTTTGGAAGATATCATGAAGGAACTGGCAACTATGCCGCCAGGCCTAGTCAAGGTCAAGCTCCACGGCTACCTGCATGTTCAGCTCGCTCGAAGCGGCAGTGGGGAACTAGCCACCCTGGAAACCGCCCTCGGCCATGCCCTGAAGTTATCTGGAGATGATAGGTTGCAGGGGATCAAATACCTGGCCGATCAATCCTCCAATCTGGAAGAGCTGGAACTAATAGCCACTGGTATCACGGAGATGAATGAGCCGACAAACGAGGCCCGTCTCTTCACCACCCTGGCTGCCAATGCGGACAAGGCTGGCCACGCAAATCTTGCGTCGGACTGGTTCACAACAGCACAGGACATACTCGCGGACGTGGATGAACCCGGAGCCAGTGCGGGAACCCTGCTCAATATCGCGAAGGGTCTTCAGCGGCTGGGAGAGGAAGAGAGATCCATGGAAATATTCGAACTGGCCCTGAAGGATGCCGAGAATGATGATAAGCTCAAGACCAGGATCATGAAGGCCATGGGCAGGGCCCCGGCTGATGAGGATGCTCCCACTCCGCATAATGCAGAGAAGCCCACCCCGCCAAAGATCTCGTCCAGGCACATTTTGGGATTGTACGACACCTATGAGGGAGGATTAAAGCCCATTCACATCCGCATGGTGGCACGTGCCGCGCCCCTGTGCATCGCGTATGACCTGGACCTCGCCCTCTTTGGATTTCCAGAAAAAGATCTGAACATAATGATAAACAAGGTGCTGGCAGACACCAATATAGGAAAAGGCGGCCAGTATCTGAAGGACCTGATGCAGCAGGGCCGTATCTCTCTAATTCCCTGTACCCAGAAGGAGCCACCCAGAAGATCCGAATGGACCGATCTGGGATTACCAGTGGCCACCACTTCGAGACCCGGCAACTCCAAGGCCAGGACCCTGGGAGATGCACTCGAAAGAGCGAAAAAAGACCACCCGAGAGGGAGATTGTGCCTCATCATGGGACTTGGGAGAAAGGGCCTGCCCCGATCACTTCTGGACAGCGTGGGACACCATGTGGAATTGACGGGGAGTAATATTTCACTGGAGACCTCGACGGCCATGGGGATAATCGCGCAGAAGTTAGGTGGTCTGTAAGTCAAACAAAACATATTTCTAATCTCAACACATATACAAGGACACATGAGCAAGCTACTGAGTTTCACAGATATCGAAGGTACATTGCAGTCGAAAGCGGGCTGTATTGCAGCCATGATATCCGAATTAAGCCTCTCAGGATTTCAGATAGCCAGGGGCTTCATCATCTCATCGGACGATGTGAGAGCCATGCTGATGTCCGACAAGGTCCGAAATGCTTTGGCCCCCTACCTGAAGGGTTGTGTGGAAGGCGATGTGGATGGGCCGAGGGATTACCTTCTCAATACTATCCATGAAACTCGCTTACTGTGGGATACGGAGATGGAGGCCATAATGCGATTCAGGGAACTGGATACTATCGTCAGCATCAAGCCATCCACTATCAGTGGTCAATACCAGCCCCCGGTCTTCGCCCATTCTGAATCCAGTTTCATCAATGCTATTGGAAAGCTGGTGGGTGAATGGCTACTCTCATGTCCTCCAGGGGAGATCGATAATAGCTCGCCCGCACTCATGGTGCAGGAGGTCGTGGAGGCAGAGTCCAGCATCGAGATAAAAAGAAAGAAGGACGGCTGGGTCGTGAGGGCTGTATTCGGATTATCAGAAGGCCTATCCGACCCCGCGATATCCAGTGATCATTATCATTTTGACACGCAGCTGCAACTGGTGGACACTGAAGAAAAGGAGCAGATCTGGCAGCATGTGGCTGGCAAACAAGGCATAGAGAGGGTGGATGTTCTGGAAGGCTTC
>JAGLQE010000295.1 GCA_023137005.1 Thermoplasmata archaeon | reverse complement strand
CATTGCTGTGGCCCGTGAAACACTAGCATGATATCCTCCACATTGTTAAATACTTGAAAATCAATATAGTTATTGTATATGAGCACCGTGGAAGAATTATTTACAAAGGCGGAAGCTGCTTTCCAGACCAAGGATTTTGATAAGACCAAGGAGATGTGCCGAATTGGTGTTAGGCAACTCGAGAAGGGTAATGACACTGCCTCCATCAAGGCCACTATAAATTTCCTCACCCTGCTGGCAGAGGCCGATATACAACTTGGAAGATGGTTCGATGCCATCATCAGCCTTGAAAGACTGGTTCGCCTGGCTGACCAGCAGCGGGATCTCATTGCCAAGGCCGAGGCCACCATCACGATAGGAGATCTATTCTCCCGAAGTGGGAAATGGGATAAGGCCAGGGCGAAATATGAAGAAGCGCAGAAGATCGTCAAGAACTTTTCCAATCCCTACCACCTTGGATTGTCCCTTGCTGGCATAGGGCTCGTATGCTGGAGGAATGGGGACAATTTTGAGGCCATTCAGAATGGTCAAAAAGCTCTTAAGATAGGTGAGGACCTTGGAAATGATGCCCTCATCGGTAAGGCTGCTAGCCTTCTCTCGAGCACGAGGAATGATACTGGAGAGTATGATCGGTCTCTGGAAGTGAATGAGAAGGCTATTGATGCCTACCGTAGGATCGGCAATACCTTTGACCTGGCCAGGGTTCTGAACAATCATGGCGAGATCTATAAGGTACTCGGGGATTTTGATGAGGCCATAAAGACCTTTGATGAGGCACTGGAGGTTGACGGGGTGGATAGCAATAAGCGCATCCTGGGCTACCTTTATTTCAATCTGGGAGAATGCTATGTCCGAAAGGGCGATATTAACAAGGCCAGAGAAATGGCTAAGAATGCCGAAGGTGTCCTGGCCAATTCCGAGGATAAGTATCTGAAGGCCTATGTGATGATGGTCAAAGGCATGATAGAATCAAAGGATGGAAAGCCGGACAAGGCCCTGGACATGCTGGAAAAGGCGGAGGATTGGATGACATCCATGTCCATTCCCTATGACAGCGGTATAATAGTTCTTGAGCATGCATTCAGTCTGCTGGAACACGGTTACAAGGGAGAGGGCATTGATAAACTGAAGCGAGCAAATGCATTCTTCAAGGATGCTGGCACCACTAATCTTGTGGAAAAGACCGAAGCTCTCATCAAGGCCAATTCCTAGATCCTTATGGGATGCTGGTATTACTGTATGAAATTTGTATATTATAACAATTATTTATATATTAATGCCATGATATAATAGCACGTTATAACAATATTGTAAGTATGCCAGTTGTCATAGAGATGAGGCCGGACACGGTGACCATCACCAATACCATCTTCTTGAAATTCTTTTCATCCACCTTCTTGACCAGCATGGTCCCGATGAATGCCCCCAATATCATTCCTGGGAGAAGCATGAAGGAAAGGTTGATACACACATCCGTGAACAACCCTCTCGCGAAATGAAATGGAAGGGTGGCCAGGTTGAGGAGCATGAAATAGGCTATCATATTTGCCCTGAAGGTCTTTTTCTCCACTCCTTGATTGGTGAGCGTGAGCACGACCGGCGGCCCAGAGAGGGTGATGCTGCCATTGAGAATACCACTGATGAACCCGACAGGGAGGAAGGCCAGTCTTTCATTCTTTATCTCTATCCTGAAATTCTTTATATAAGCCAGGCCAATGAGCATGATGAAGAGTCCTACGAATAACCGTAATATATCCGAGTCCACGGTCGTAAGGAGCCAGGTGCCGATTGGAATTCCTGCGATCGCAGCCAGTACAAGGGGCCAGATCCTGCCAAGCTGGACATCCTTTCTGACCTTTATGAAGAGAAATATATTTATGATCACCGAGTGGATGATTATGGTTGGGGTAAGAAGCTGGGGCTCGATGATGATTATGAGTATGGGTATACTTACCATGGAGAAACCGAAGCCAGCCAGTCCCTGAACTAAACCAGCAAAGAATAGCATTATTATCGCAATGATGATGATCCAGGTTTCCATTGGTATGGCCAATAAAGGATTGTTATTAAATTTTGGGCCTGCAAAAGATTCTTAAACTACCTACAATTCATTGCTTCTGACATGACTGAGATAGTAATGGATAATATGCCTGATATTCCAGGGCTTTGCTTTCGATCCTTCAATGGCAGTGTGGATTATCCGGAAATGCTCCGGGTGGTAACAGCCAGTGACAAAGACGACGGTGATGAGGAGGTATCTCCACTTGACGAGTTCACTCTTTATTACAATAATCTGTCGAATTTCGATCCGGAGAAGGATTTTCTCCTGGTGGAGATGGAGGGCCAGCTCATTGGTTACTCCAGAGTCTGGTGGGACAAGATACAGGATGGCTGGATCAATTACGGATTATTTGCGGCCATGATCCCCGAATGGCGTAATAAAGGTATCAGGGAGGTCATGCTGGTATGGTGTGAGGATCGTTTGAAGCAGATAGCCCGCACCCATGATCCAGCTATCTCGAAGTTCTATGTTTCCTGGATCCCTCCTGAAGCAAAAGAATGGGAGGGTTTGTTAAGCTCCTCGGGATACGAGCCAATAAGATATTCCTTCCTCATGGTCAGGCCAGACCTGGAGAATATTCCAGACCTTCCACTGCCAGAAGGCATAGAAATCAGGCCAGTCACGCCTGACCATTACAGGGCTATCTGGGAAGCATCCCGGGAGGCATTCAGTGATGAATGGGGTGAGCCCGAGTGGCAGGAAGAATGGTATGATCGATGGCTCAAGAGCTATTACTTCCAGCCTAAATTGTGGCAGATCGCATGGGCGGGTGACGAGGTCGCTGGCATGGTCCGTAGCTATATCAGCAAGGTCGAGAATGAGGAGCTCAATAGGAAATGGGGCTATACCGAGAATATCGGCATACGAAGGCCCTATCGTGGAAAGGGACTGGCCAAAGCCCTGATCGCCAGGAGTCTGCAGATAGTGAAGGATGAGGGGATGGAGCAGGCCGCACTTGGTGTGGATGCTGAGAACCCCAGTGGCGCGCTTCATCTATACAAGTTCATGGGCTTTGAGGAATATCAAAAATGGATGACGTACAGGAAGCCAGTTGAGTTGGATTGATCATTCCATTTGATGATATTGGTCATAATATATTCATTCCCAAGTGATCATGTACTCGTGGGCTGACTCCCCATCTTTTTCGACCTCGCTGTACTCGATAATGACATTGGTGGCTCCGGTCTGTTCTAGGGCCGCGGTGTAGTAACCGATGAGATATTGGAAGAAAATTAGAGGTGCAGGAAAATCCACAATTCTGAATATAGAACCACTCGGGCCATTGTACTCGCTCTTAAGGAGGCCGACATCGTAGTTGTGTGTCCATATGCCTGGCCCCATCTCGAATATCTTCTTGGGCGTGCCAGCTATTTTCAGATACAACTGTGCTATGGTGGATTTCTTGAAGCCCGATCTGCCCAGCTCGATAAGCTGATCATCATTTAGCTCGAATAGCTTTGCTGTGGACCTCAGGAACTGCATTCTGGCATCCAGGTGATACCATAGCCCATCTTTCATACTGTCCAGGTCAAGCTTGTGGCCATGGTCTTTCATATCGTCCATGAGCTTCTGAAGGCCCAGCTTGCCAAATTTCTTGGTCACATACTCGATATTGCCCTTGTATATCGCGCCCTTGCAATTGCCATCCATACATTAACTATATGTATGTTGTTCCTTAAATCTTTATCTGACATGTTTAAATCAATTGAATCATCCATTGAAACTACGTTATTATGTATTTTTGATGGGGTTTTGCCGGATTAATGGCATTAAAACTCTAATATATTTAAATAAAGCCAATAATATAAATAAATATTAATTAAAATAATAATGAACATGATGGCCTTGAATCCCATCTTCTGGGTCTTA
>JAGLQE010000294.1 GCA_023137005.1 Thermoplasmata archaeon | reverse complement strand
GGCAATAATATTACAGCCATCAGCTTCGAGAATACCACACTGGATGAGAGAATTGTCGTGTTCCCATGGGAGTTCTCAAGGATAGATGATCCAGCAATTCAGACACAGTTGGCCTTCAGGGTCATCAGATGGTTAGGAGGGGTCAATGAGACCCTTGGCAAGGACCTTGCCATATCCAGACAGGTAATTGATCCGCAATATGTGTTCTATCAGCAGGATGTGACCATTTCAGCCACCATAAGGAACAATGGGCAGGATGATCTGACCAATGTCCAGGCTATAATGTCCATAGACGGCGAGGAGTATCCGGACAGCATGAGAACCATAGACCTTGAAGGAGAGGGAGGAAGTGTACGGGTATTCTATAACTGGTCTGCCAACCTGGTCGGCACCCATATCATCAAATGGAAGGTGGACCCCAACAATGTCATCAAGGAGACCAATGAGTACAATAATGAGGTGTCGGATTATCTGAGCACGGGAGAGCTGATAGTCGAGTTCCGTATACTGGTGGTCGACGATGATGACAGCTCAAACAATATGGGCTCCGAGAAGGATGAGACCGCGGCAGTAAGGTCCGTGATGGATGATCTGGGCTATATATACGAGAACCACACGGTGAACATGTCCGTGAGCGTCGATGGGCCAGACAGGGAGATACTGGACGATTACAGTGCGATCATCTGGGTAACTGGAAATGCCAGTGGGGACAATGCACTTACCACGGTGGATGAGGATAATATCATCAATTATATGAGCGAAAATAATGGACGGCTTTGGCTGATAGGGGCCAATTGCCTTGGCAACAGCACTTCATTCACATTCGAGAACACTCTTTTCGGTATTCAATCCATAAACACGAACGAGGCACTACCATCTATCCTCAATGGTGTGGAGGATGACCCAATAACCCATGGAATGGAACTCCAGATATTGGAAGGGAATGATGCTGATACCATTGTCCCAATACCTGAGGCAAAGGGCATACTCATAGATGATAATGAGTACTATGGAGTGCGCTACGAATCCAATACCTCCATGAGCGTGGTCATGACCATGTCCTTCATGAACATCATTGGAGATGATGATGATAATTACATTAGCGGTGAAAATGCTCGGAGAGAACTGGGCTACATGATATTCCACTGGTTCGGGAAGCCGGACATGAGGACGGAGCTCAGAATTACCAAGATAGATTTCAGCATATCCAATGCACACCCGACCCTGGGAGATGCCTACATA
>JAGLQE010000293.1 GCA_023137005.1 Thermoplasmata archaeon | reverse complement strand
CAGTGCTGATGTCCTCTTCCATTTCTTCATCAATAATATCCTCTGCTTCGGCCGTATCATCTTCGGCCTTAGCAATGTCTTCCACAGGTATGTCGGTGTCTTGCTCTTCAATTGAGGTTTTCTCTCCGTCCTCGATCTTTATGGCATCAGCAGTTTTTTCTTCAGCTATATCGCTGGTGTCATCCATCGATTTCGTATCTTCACCAACCTTGGCTCGACCCTTTGGTGCATCTGATGGTCTTGTTTCGATGATTTCCTCATCAATTGTATCTTCTGCCAGCTTTTCTTCGATCTCTTCCGGCATTGGTGCTTGCTCATCACTTGTTTCCTTGGGTTCGGTCTCCGCCTGAGCGCCTCCTGTGAATTTGGTTCCACACCTGGAGCATTCCATGGCATCCTTTTCGACGATGGCATTGCATAGAGAGCATAGTTTCTCATCTTCTTCAGATATCATGCGGACGATCTTTCTGGCAGTCACCTTCCCCACGCCCTTCACGATCCGGAGGTCATCCACGCTGGCCTTTTCAAAGGATTCTATGGAGTCAAAGCCCTCTGCATACAGTTTCTTCGCTATGGCAGGGTTTATTTCAAATAATTCAGAGATGGATGCTATGGCTTCGTCCCTGTCGCCGCTGATGATCTTGCTTTTGATGGGCAGAGGTTCTATATCCGATCCACTGGCCTCATCGGTGTCCTTCTCCTCCAATGGACTGGCTGACACTTCGATCGGAATTTCCTCTGCCTCAATGTCCTTAATGTAATCGTATTCCTGGCCGTCGTCTTCGGGAATGACTATCCTTTTTCCATCTGCTGCTTTTTCGGCAGAGATATCATCAAATGGCGGTAGATCATCATATTCTGAGGGGGGTGGTTGTTCCGAGGCGAAGACCGGTGTTGTCCGTCTTGATTTGGGAGCTGGCTTCTCTTTAACCTTTGCTGGCTTATCATCCAAGTCATCATAATTATCATCGAGGTCTTCATCCACTATGTCACCGATGAACTCGACATCTATATTGTCATCTCCAGTTAATTTCGCCTCGCAACGATTACAAGATGAGACTCCTGGCTCCAGATCGCCATCACAGATCGGGCAGACATTGTCATCCTTTATGTTTCTCAGGTCTTCAGGTGTATCGAAGTATTCTTTGATCTTCCTTATCTTGGCATGGCTGATGCCAGGGATCTTTAGAAGGAATTCACGCTCTGCATCCCGCAGGCTGTCTAGGTCTGTAATGTCTGAACTTATCAGAGAGAGGGCAATATCCTTGGATACTGCAGGTATCTTTGCAAAATCATCCATTGCTCTTTTGACATTCATGGAGCCAATACCTATCACAACGGTCTCACCGTCAATATCCCATTCAATAATGAATTCCAGTTCTTCTATCTCTTCAACGATCTCGATCTGGGATGCATTGGTCCTCTCGGCCACCATGTCCAGCCACTCACCCTCGACAAATCTATTTAAAAGCTCATCACTGATGATCGTCTGGATCATGATGTATTCTTCCATATCCAAGGCCATGTCCTTTCTCATATCCTGTATCCTTCGGATTATATCCAAGGTATAGCATTCAGTGATATGATCGTCATCCCTTTCAATATCAACATAAATGACCCCTTTATTGAATTCCTCGCTGATGATGTTCTTGGGTAGTTTTGTCGTGAAGTTCACCATATCTGGAAGTATCTGGACCTTCTGTCCTTCTATACCTATGTAATAATCGCCCTTCTCGATCCTCTCTTTGATCTCCTTGGCAGGTCTGTGCTTGAGTATCATGCCTATCTTGCTTTCCCAATGTTTGTAGGCCTTGCCAATTATCTCGGGATTGGGGACAACTTCCAGTTCCCGTCCCTCCCATTCATGGTCTTCTGGAACGAATTCCACTTCCTTGGCATTGGTCAGAACAGCCAGTACATCCGCGAATGGTGTTATGGATTCATGGAGGTCATGATCAAAGACCTCGATCACCAGGCTTTTAACAGGCCACCTCATGCGATGGTTCGCATTGTGCCTGATCTTATAAACAGTATGTGCGATGTTCCTGATGCTGTCCATCACAGTCTCGAAGCCCTCATTGAGGAAAGCCTTATTGATCTTTGGCCATTGAAGAAGGTGTATTGAAAGTTCCTTGCCATTCAGGTTCTGATATATCTGCTCCGAGATATTGGGGCAGATGGGTCCAAGCATGATCGAGATCTTTTCAAGAGTATGATTGAGGGTCAGGAGCAATGGTTCCTTGTTATTGCCGTGATCCTTCATCCTCTTCTTTATTATCCTTAAGTATGTGTTGGACAGGTCGTTCACGATGAAGTCTGATAATAATTTCACGGCCTTTTCCATGTCATAATCATCATAACTCTTCTCCACATTCTTGGCCAGTGTCTCAACTTTGGACAATAGCCATTTGTCCTCTATCTGTAAATTCTTGATAAGCTTGGTCAGGTCTTTTTTCCTGACATCTAGCTCATTTATTGAAATGTATTGTGTGGTGAAATATGTGACATTCCACAGCTTCTTGATGATCTTGTAAGCCTGTTGTATATCATATTCTGTCAG
>JAGLQE010000292.1 GCA_023137005.1 Thermoplasmata archaeon | reverse complement strand
TCTCCGGCCTTCATTTTGGAGGCCTCCTCCAAAATCGGTCTGGCTATTCTCTCGGTGGTGCCTGGGGCGACAGTGGATTCTATGACGACCAGCACGCCTTTCTTCATATGCTGAGCAATGTTCTTACACACCTCTCTGAGAGATTCGTATCTTGGAATGCGGTCTGCATCCGTGGGGGTCTGGACATCCAATAGAATGGCATCCGCATCCTTGCAAGTGGAAATATCATCGGTCACTGAAAAAGTCTTTTTCTCAATGACCACCCTATGGATGAGGTCTTCCAAACCCGGCTCGTCTCCCCCGATGGGGTTCTTTCCCTCATTGAGCATATCGATCTTCCAGCCCGAGCGCTGTGATCTGCGTTGAACTCCGACAACTTCAAATCCTTCAGCATCTGCAAACAGGGCTGCTGCTGGTATGCCCACATATCCCATTCCAACAACTACGACCTTTGGCATGATATCACTCACACCTACCTAATTTACCATTGTATTTGATATTTGCTAAGACTTTATGATAAAATTGTGAATTTGATGACAAACATTAAATACTGAATATAGAAAGTATTAAACAATTAACTAATAGATTAGAGGATAATGATTTATATTACTATTGTTTAGTCAAGTATAATCATACAGGTGTTAAGGTATATACTCATAAACCTGTAATATATGCACAATAAAAGGAGGAGAGAAAAATATGAAAAAATCAATTGCTATGTTTTTAGCATTTGCGATGCTTGCTAGTAGTATGATCGCGTTCACGAACGTGGTCTCAGCCGACACCGGTATACCAATAGAATGGGTACCAGGAAGTGGCTTCTACAATACTACATTCGGTCAGGATTATATAATCGACACACCGGGTGTTTTGTGGGAGGATTCAACTATCTTGGTCAGGGGAAACCTGACAGTCATGACTGGGGGGTTCATTACCTTCCGTAACTGTATCTTGATGGTAGAGGGCGACGTGAACATCACGAACGGCGCAGGTCTGACATTGGAAGGGACCGAATTGAAGATCCACAACACCGTGGACGGGGAGCACGAGATCAGGGTTCGCACAGGCGGTACCATGATCGTGGCAGATATCGATGGCAACCCAGTGGACCATCATTTCTACCCTGACAGCAGCCATATAACGGCCAATAACACGGCCTTTGAGTACAACTTGGAGGTCGAAACTGGTGCTTCGTTCTCTATGACGAATTCCCGAATGAGCGAATGCGGCTGGGGCAGCCCCAACTATGGTCTGATGATCTATGCGGACAACACCATGATCCAGAACACGTATTTCACGAACTGTGTGGCAGGTGTTTATGTCGAAGGGAACAATACTGGTATTATCAATAATTTCTTTGATTCAAATGGTTACGGAGTTTATGTCTATATGGCTAATAATACGAATATCCAAGGCAATAACTTCAGTTTCCAGAGCGACGAGACAATACAACTTGATTTAGCAGAGAATACAACAATTCAATCAAATGAGTTCTGGGCAAACAATGGATGGGCAGAAGTTTACGGTGACAACGCTCACAACACTCAAATTCTCGGAAATCTGATGTTTGGAGAGGGTGACCCCAGCTATGCAGTTAATGCAGATTATGATTACAATATACTCATAGATGGCAACATCATGGATGATTACAGCACAGAAGCTGTTGCTATTACTTTCACAATTGGTACTATATCAAACAATGTGATGACTGGTTCCCAATGGGGTATAGAACCAGGAGATTCAACATTGACCATATCCAACAATGTTATCATAGGATATCCTGGTGCTTCTGATGGAATTGATGTTTACACTAATGCGGACCTCACAATATTCGACAATACTATCAGTGAATTCGATAATGGTATCTACTGTAATGATAACGATGTGGACACGAACTTCACAGCCTATGACAATTACATCTTTGACTGCGACAATGGTATTATGATCACGGGTTCGGAAAAGCCACACCAGATATATGATAATGATATCAGCAATTGCATTGATGGAATAGACATGGATGACTCGGCAAACGTGACGATCGAATACAATACCCTGAACTTCAACACAAATGGAATTGTACTTGATGCTACGACCAACAACACGGTCATCCACAATAACAGTATCGCGAGCTCGGGAACCAATGCAATCGATAATGCCCCTATAAACTGGTACAATGATTGGGATTACAATTATTACGGTAACTATGTTGGGATAGACAATGACACGAGCGGGGACTTCATCGGAGATACGGACCTTCCGTACATGATCAATGGAGCCGCTGGTGGAAACGACACACACCCGAGGACGAAGATCACAACATCTATGAACAGCACATGGACATACGCCATGGTGTCGACAGCTGTTGACAACGTGACTGGAACAGATATCTATCTGCCAGCACCCACACCGGGCGCAGGCAGTCGAACCCTGCCCCAGATAGGATTGTATTATGACAATGTGGAGATCGACGAATTCACGAACCTCGAATTCTATGGAGCAGGAATGGACTGGACAGTTGTCTCTGGCGACAATTCAGACTCCACCTTCACCATCTTTGACTCGGACAGGGTGTACTTCGATGGAATGACAATTATTGAGGGAAGCACAGCAGGAATAGAGATCGACCCTCAAACCAGCATGGACCTGGGATTGTACGATGTCCTACTCGAGGACAATGGCTATGGAATATACGCTGATGATGTCATCTACTTTGATCTGGACATTGTATCATCGGTTATCGAGGAGAATTCAAATGACGGTATCTATGGCAATTATGCTGAAGGCACAGACCGGCTTATCAGCCCCTCGGGTGAAATAGGGGACCAATCTGACCTGGCCATTGACTCAATGGGCAATACCCATCTTGTATGGGCTGATGGGGACGATGAGATCTTCTACATGATGCTGGATCCCAATGGCAATACCCTCATTGACACCACTTCGATCAGAGATGTAGGTAGTCGTGCCGCGAGACCATGTCTAGCAATAGATTCCCAGGATCATGTCTATATTCTGTGGAAGGATGATGATTCTGGAAACCAGGAAGTGTGGTTCGCCCACCTTGACCCAAGCCTGGACAACCAGAACGGTACTGCCGCCACCATAGGCGCTATCCAGGTCATTGCCAATATGCAATTGACCCATTTGGGAGCATCGGTCCAGGAGCTGCATTTCGATATCGACTCCAATAACGATCTCCACGTATTCGGTTTCGAAGGTGGAAACAATGGTGTTGAGTACGATTTCTTCTATGGCAAGTACGACAATCTGGGCACACCCATTGTTGCCGCTGACTACCTTGATATTGCATACAGTGTCTGGTACTCACACCCGAACATCAAGGTGGACACAAATAACAATCTGCACCTGGTATGGAATGACCAGATAAGTGAATACGCGCTCTTCTACGGCATGATGGACAATAACGGAAACTGGCTGATCTATCCAACTGTTATTACCAGCATAGGGGAGAAGGCCAGAAGACAATCCATGGACCTGGATCTGAACAACAATGTGCACATCGTGTGGCATGACCACCGTGTAGATACAGGCTCGGATGAGGCTGAGATATTCTACATGAAACTAAATCCATACCTGGATGACATGGACGGCGATTCGGCTTTTGCACATATCATAAAGATCGTCAATGACAAAATGCTGACCGAAGACGATGGTGACAAATCCAATCAGCCAGCAATAGCAATTGGCCCAACAGGAAACGTACATGTGGTCTGGAGAGAGGATAATAATGATGATCTCTGGTACATGAAACTGGACAATAACGGGAATGAGCTGGAGAGATGGCAGTTCGGCTTCGGAACCGTGACATACGAGGCTTCATACTGGACCACCCACTGGTGGCTGGAGGTCGACAATACCGACACCCCAAGGATGGCATGGTGCGACAACAGCGATGGTGGATACCGGATCGCCTACTACTCACCATCCCAGCTTACTGGCACAGTGAACTACAATATAGTGGATACGACCATCTATGACAATGGTAACAATGGTATTTATTTGGATTATACAAATCTGAATATGGACGCCATCAATATCAACATTGTCAATTCAGAGCTCGATGATAATGGTAACAGAGGGATCTATCTCAATGCCAACAACGGCGGGATCGCTACCTTGGATATCACAGGATCCACCATCAATGAGAATTCAAATGGTGGAGTATACATATCAGATATGGAATGTATGGACCTGGACATATTCTTGTTCGACTCTGAGTTCAACCACAACGACGATAATGCTCTATATATTAATGGGATCGAATATCTTGACCTTATGATGTCAGTGGACCAGTGCGAGTTCTCACATAATAATGGTAATGGGATCTTCTCAGAAGACCATGAATACGGGTCCATGATCTATTCCATAACCAACTGTGATTTCTATTGGAATGATGGTCATGGCATCGGGATCGGCCAGCACTATTACGGAACCGTGGATGACGTGGTGGATGTGACCATATCGAACAATATTGTCAGCTACAACAATGATGACGGTATCTACTGTGACGGCTCTGACGAGGACGAGAATGACGCGACCTACCGTTTCTACAACAATATCATAACCGCCAATAATAACGATGGTGTCTACATAGACAACTGGAATGAAAATAGTGATTCAACCAGAAGAGAGGATGTCATTATAGAGTTCATTGGGAACGATATATCATATAATTATGATGATGGGATTAATATCGAGGATGTAGAAATGTGCTCCTATTATCTGACGGTCAACGACAATCATCTCAATTACAATGGTTACGCCGGCATATATCTGGGCGGTACCGATGGCGAGGTGGACCTAAGGCTCAATATGGACAACAATGAAATAATTGGAAACAGCTATCATGGCTTGAAATTCTATGAAACAAGTGGCCAAGGAAGCGTCTTCTACTGTACAGTGACCAATACCAATTTCATAGATAATGGCCAGACTGGTGAAGGTGGTGATACGCATCCGAACATACTCTTTAAGGAAGCGGACGATGGGCCGATGTACATCTATTTCGACAATGTCACTGTAACCGGGCCTTCACCCGCTGGAATAAAGTTCAGCTACGCGTTCAATAATAACATCTACGCCGAGTTCCACAACTCAGTGATAGCAGGGACGAATTACGCACTGATGCTACAAGGCACTGAGCACAAGAAATTCACCTTGAATGTAGCAGGCAGCATGTATGTCAAGCTCTACGACTGTGTCCTTGGTCCGAGTTCTGAAGGGGACATTTGGATCGGAGATGATGGTAATGAGGGCGGAAAGCAAGGCATACATGTCTGGACGATCAACACACCGGTCGAATCCGTGTTCTTACACACAGTCATGATGGGCTCGGATTACGAGTTCACGGAAGAGGATCTGCACAGCTACCAGCAGCAATGGTACTATGATGTTCAGGTATTGACCGGTCCAGATCTGAATCTGTCCGCACCAAATGTTGTTCTTACAATAGAGGATGATGATGGCTTTGTCGGAGCATATGAAACAGACATCAACGGGATGGTCAATGATATCATAGGAACTGAATTATTCAGGAATTATAACTTGCTGCAGTATTTCAATACGGAGATCACTGCCACAAACGGAATGAACACTGTTGATGTCGATGTCCTCATAGACACAAACCAGCAACTTGTGACCATTCTCCTAGCCGGAGACAATGATGGCGATGGTACTGCTGACAATATGGATCCTGACGACGATGATGACGGATTCCCGGACAGTGTGGATGACTTCCCATATGATCCTACCGAGTGGCGAGATTCTGATGGCGACGGGGTTGGAGACAGCGGTGATACGGACATGGACGGAGATGGCGTTGATGATGTTAACGACACCTTCCCAACTGACCCGACCGAGTGGACCGATGCCGATGCTGATGGTGTTGGCGACAATGCAGACCCGGATGACGACAATGACAACTACACTGATGAGGTAGAGATCATAGCAGACAGTGACCCATTCAATGCCACAGATATGCCATCGGACATAGACGATGATGGTCTAGCAGATGTGGTGGATGATGACATTGACGGCGATGGAGTTGCCAATGAGGACGATGCATTCCCGACCGACCCTGATGAGTGGAACGACCTGGATGAGGATGGTATCGGCGACAATGCGGATACCGACGATGACGGGGACGGAGTTACCGATACCAATGATGACTTCCCGACCAATCCAAGTGAATGGTCAGACACTGACAGCGATGGAGTTGGTGACAACCAGGACTGGGATATCGATGGTGACTGGGTCAGCAATATCAATGATGACTTCCCATATGACTCGACACGGTCAGAGGACATTGGAATAGACACAGATGGCGATGGCATCGGTGACTACCAGGACTGGGACATAGATGGTGATATCGCGGACAATGCTCGCGATGCCTTCCCATACAACCCTGCAGAATGGTTGGACACAGATGGCGACGGGATCGGAAACAATGAGGACACGGATGATGACAATGATGGTATACTGGATGTAGACGATGTAGCACCATTGTTCTTCAATGAACCACCTACCGTGATACCCGAGTACCCTGAGTTCGAATACCCAGAAGACCAGCCGGACATACCACTGTACCTGTTGATCATCATCCTGATCGTCACGATGATCTTGGTGTACATGGGCATCAGGAAGCTCAATGAGGACTGGGAAGAGGATGATGAGGATAATTCGTCCAATGATACCCCCGCGCCAAAAGCAGAGGAGCCCAAGGTCGAGGAACCACCAAAGACCGATGAGCCAAAAGCAGACCTCACTGAGGAATAAGCTCGCAGAACAGAAAATAGGGAAGGCTGAAAACGCCTTCCCTCCCTTTTACTTTTATTATATTTTGTTTTAAGGCATAGGTGTTGGAGATCTTGATCCTAATTTTTATCTTTCCTCAGCCTTTGAATAGTGCGGCTGGATCGACTGATCGTCCCGGCCAGTGTGTGGAATTCCCACTTTGATAACTCAGCCCTTGTGATTATCCTGCGGAACATGACTTTGGTCTTGGGCATCTTGTGCTTGGGATAACTGGTCTCTTCCAGCATCTCGGCGAATAACATATGCAGGGTCTCCTTATCCGAGGCGGGAGCCATCTCCTTGGGGGCCACTGTGGATTCGTCCAGGGTTCCCACCTCGTACATGATCACCGTGGCGGCCTGAGAGATGTTCATGATCGGGTATTCGGGAGAAGTGGGGATGCTTACCAGGAGATCGCAGAGTGCGATCTCCTCATTGAACAAACCTTGATCCTCTCTTCCAAACACAAGTCCAATTCTCCCGGATTTGTCATGAGCGTGTTCCGCAAACTCCTTGGGAGTCATGTGTTGCCTATTGAATTTCCTCGCATTCTCACTAGACACTCCGGATGTGCCCACCACTATGTCGACCAGATCAATGGCCTCGGAAAAATTCTCCACTATCTTGGCATTCTCAATGATATATCTAGCATGCTTGGCAAAGCGATACGCATCATCACCCAGCTCGCAGGGATTGACCAGTATCAGGTCCTTGATCCCGAAATTCGCCATGGAGCGCGCTATCGAACCTATATTGCCAGCAAACTTGGGCCATACGAGGATGACTGAATACTCGGCCATTGATCGAGAGAATACAATCAGGTTTATAAATGCAATCGCACCTTTAGGCCTGATGAGGTACGCACTCAAATTCGGTTATGACGGGACAGTCTTCAAAGGATATGCCAGACAGCCCGACAAGAGGACGGTGGAGGGGGACATCATGTACGCCCTGAGGGGCCTGAAGATCCTCAAGGAGGGGGATGGGTTCAATCCTGGAAGTCGAACAGACAGGGGCGTGAGTGCGGCTGGCAATATCATCGTGATCGACACGGACAAGGATCCTCGAGGCATCATACCCGAACTCAATTCAGAACTGAAAGATATCGTATTCCATGGCATAGTACAGGTGGATGAGGATTTCAACCCACGACATGCGGTCCAGAGATGGTACAGGTACTATATGCTGGATAATGGAAGATACAATGAGAACATACTTCTGCAAAACTCCAATGTCTTCCTGGGGGAGCATGATTTCAAGAACCTATCGAAGACCGATCACAGAGAGAATGTCACGGTCATGGCCATAGATTCCATAGACATCTGCAAACAGGATGGATTCATCATCTTCGACATACGAGCCAGGAGGTTCCTATGGCAGATGATCAGGCGATTGATCGCATGCCTTCTGGAAATGCATGATGGAAATGTGGACATGGCCGAGGTCCTATCATCATTGTGCGAGGGAGGAAAGCGGGTGAATGTGAACCCGATGGATCCCGGAGGATTGATCCTCATGGACATAGTTTATAGAGTGGAGTTCGAGCATGTGCCGCATACTGGGGATGGGGTTGACATAGCTATACGTCGGTCACTGACAAGGGCCCTGGTCCTCAAGGATATCGGCAATGTGGCAGGCCTAGGAAGCCTGGAGCATTGACATTCAATACATGACCACAAAGATTAATAGCAAATTTATCAATGACCAGAATGATACACAATGGTCGAGATAGCTGAAGAGATAGGATGTCCCGATTGTGGGGCTCCATTGAAGATCAAACCCGGAGAGGCGATAATCACCTGCGAGTACTGCGGGTCCTCGGTCAATCTGGCTGTTGGCAAGAAATATTTCCTCAAGCACTCGATCATACCCGCCAGCTACGATAATCAGGCCATCATGGGTGAGATAGATTCCTGGATGAAAAAAGGTTTTTTGAAGCCAAGCGACCTGGCAAGGAGGTCCAAGGTGCTCGATGCGGAACTTAGATTTCTTCCTTTCTTCATAGTCAATGTGATGGCCACTTCCAAATACGAAGGGGTATTGACAAGAACTGGCCAGAACCTGACAAAGAAGGGCGAGTTCTCCAAGACATATTACTGGAAAATTATGGGTCGCCGAGGTTCCCATTTTCCGACCAGGTCCTATGAAGTACCAGCAGCTGGAAAGGCTGATTTTAATATCACTCTACTGAGCAAGGATGGGAAATTCCTTAACTCGGAACTGGATGAAAGAGAGGCTGGAGAGATAACCACCCAGGAGATCAAGGAGCATCATAAATTCCTGCTCTCATCAGAAGTGGACCACATAACCAGCATCGACACCCAGGTTGACATCAAGAACACGGAATTCCTGCATGCGCCTGTCTGGTTCATCAAGTACGAGTATGGAGGAAAAACATATGAACTCATTATGGATGGGGCTACAGGAGACGAGATAAAGGCCGAGATACCGCCAATGAAGAAGAAAGGCATGTTCGGCAAGATCTTTGGGACTTGAAATGAGGAAATTTGAATGCGAGAGCAAAGCGATTGCATTCAAGAATCCAGAATGAAATGGAGGAATCTAGGATGGCTGAGAAATTATTACAACACAAGCACTGCAGAAATTGCGGAAAGGCAATACCAGCGGATGAGGTATTCTGCAATACCGAATGCAAGGGCCAGCATACGGAAATGATGAGAAAGAAAAAGAACCAAATGATGTTCATGATGTTCATCGCGGTGGCCATGATGGTCTTCGCACTTCTATCGGGATGATGGTCTATTCCGAAGTGAAAAGGAGAAAATAGGTGTATGAGAAAAGTAGCAGTTGCTGGAACCTTCAATGTCTTTCACAAGGGCCATAGACAGCTACTGGCTAGGGCCTTCGAGATAGGGGATTATATCCATATTGGACTTACTTCGGATGAGA
>JAGLQE010000291.1 GCA_023137005.1 Thermoplasmata archaeon | reverse complement strand
CTACGTAGCCGCCCAGCGGATACCATGTCTCATTACCCGGCCAGAAGGCATAGGAATTGGGGCCATTCGCGCTGTCATATCCTACCACGACAGCCATGGTCCCGGCAGTGTTCCATGCCACATCTCTAGGGGTGAATGACCCCGACAGTCCATTGTTTCCAACAATTCCGATGAAATCACTGGCACTGACTGTATTATCCACTGTCAGGGTAATGCCAACGGTCATCATCGCGCACACGATCAAGATCGCGCTTATTTTTCTCATTGCTCTCATCTTCTCATCTCCTATCCGCTCGTTTCAATTGAATATGATATGGTCGCTTGATATGTGCCAGCTAATACAGCAGCAGGCATATCCACGTACCAATTTACGCTCGTTGTTCCACCTGGATTCTCATAATTATTGTAATTCGAGCCCCATGGCCCATGGGCGGTTGTCCCATTGGATGGCGGGCTCAATGTTCCCATTGTAGAATGTCCCCACACACAGACTGGCACATCGGCGGCAAGGTATGTGGCTCCGGCTATGTCAGAGGCCCATGGCAAGCTTGCCAGGTTATTGGCATTGTATAGCCGCATATTATCAGCAGGAATGTACGCTGGGTTACCGACATCTCCATCCAGATAAAGGTGAGGAATCGACACATTGACCCAGTATTGTGTATTGGTCGAATACTCGATAGTGCTGGCTCCAAGATAGATGCCAAAGGCTCCTGGGGCCGCCTCCCCTGAAGGATTCCCAGAAATAGATATGGAAACAGCCTGTTTGATACCAAACTCGCCGTAGGTGGAGTTCGTTTTCGTGTCATCTCCCACATCCACCAGTGTGACATTGAAATCCCAGGAATTTGGATTATCGAATGCTATGTTCGGGTCTGAATGAGAATCCGGTCCCGCGGGTGCAAAGCCATTGCCATCTGCGGCATGCGATTGCGCTCCCAGGCGAACCTGGAGCACGACCCTGTGAACTGACTGGGCTATGTCCGTGGGGTGGACCAAGATCACGGTGTCGGAGACCACTCCAATGGTTGTTTCCAGTTCTGGCGCTATTGGATAATTTATCTTATATTGCTGAGCCGCGAGTGGTTCATAGGTAAGATTGAAGGCCTTGTTCCTGTTCACCTCATTCTCTGCCGGATACAGGGAATTGGTCCCCGTCCAGCCGTCATCGTACCAGAAAGTGATATCCGCTCTTACCTGATCCCATCCACCACTGTAATTATACTCGAAAGCTATATTGAACCAGGAATCCGGGTTGGCCATCTGATTATTTAATGATGCCATACCCGTGTCATTGAATCCCACCCAGTAGATATTTGGATCCACCAAGCTATAACTGGCACTAAGGTCCGTGCTCTGATCCAGTTCTTCAATATTGACCTGCAACCCGCCTGAAGGACCCACGACCAATAACCACTTTGGACTGGATGGTGGCTTCATTGCACAAGTGGTGTACTCTGTTCCACCAATACCATTCGTGTAGCCGTTCTGAAGTTGGGGGTTCGAGTGATAATATCTCCAGTACGCTCCATTCGTATTGTCATCACCACATATTCCAGCCTCATTCCAGCCATCAGTGTCCCAGGATACATCACTGTACTGAGTTCCAGCTGTCGGGGCACCTATCTCGGTCCAGTATAGTTCATACCCGGGGTTACCATCATAAGGATCGAGACGGTAAACACCATCTCCAACCGCCAGGCCATAATCCATGGTCGGGTTCCAGGCAATTGCCTTCAACCCTGCTGGTCCTGGAGAGTTCATGAAGCTGGACGAATCTTTATAACATTTCGCTGAGCCCGAGTTGAGTGGAACCTCATCAGTGAAGAAGGCCACGCCCTTGTCCTGGTTCATGATATTTCCAACAATATAAAATCTATCATCATTCGGGTTGAAAGATATGCTGGTTATATTCCATCCCCACATCTTGCCAGTACCTATCTCAGTTACTTCATGACCGTCGACACCATCATAATAATACATGGCATCCAGGTCATTTCCTCCTATCAGGACATTGCCCAGATTGTCAGCAGCAATGGCAGTGAAGGTGATCGCTGGAGCAGGGATCGGTATCATGGTCGTGGGGGTGCCACTTTGTACATAATAGATCGTGCTTGTTGCATCTGCTGAATCCTCGCAGGTGAGCCAGAACTGGCCATTGAATTCATCCCAAGCAACTGAAATGAACTTGGAATATGGCAGTCTCCAGCCATCCTCTCTCATCCAGGGATAACTGTCTTTCGCTGCACCAGCGCCTAGTATGGAATAACTTGAATCACCAATTCCATTGGGGGCCGGGAATATATCCACCCCAGCATAATCACTCCAATGATTACCACCATCTGGAAGACCATTGCTCCATGAATTGCCAGGCATTATGGAAGTATCATCCCATGCCTGCATTGTATTGTCAATGAAGTTGTTGTGGTAGATCAGGTTGCCACTAGATGAGATGAGAGACATGCCAAGCCATGGTGTTTGAGAGATAGTGTTGCCCACGATGACATTGTCGTTGGAGGAGTAGAGACGGATGCCAAACCAACGATTCGAAGATATCATATTGCCCAGTATCGTGTTGTTTGACGAGAAGCCCATCTGGATTCCCGCGGAAGCATCGCTCAAGTTCAAGTATTTCGCCGTCATCTGAGAGCAGTTCGCGAGGATGAGCTGGCCAATCGGTGGAAGGATTTCCGGGCCGACGAGGTTCTTGGCGTAAGCCACCATCTTGCCGTTGAGCCTGTTGGACCTGTTGAAAGTGTGAGTGTTCCAGTGTTGCAGCAAGTCGCCGTGGAGGAGGATTCCATCCCCTGTCATCCGATTGCTCGACAGTGTGATTCCAACTGAGGAAACGAGCAGGATGCCTACCGCATCATTCGAAGTGGTAGTGCTATTCAGGATCGCAACGTCGACTGAAGAATACAGAGATATCCCGCCTTCAGTGTTCGCAGAGGCGGTCACATTGAATATTGTCACATGGGAAGAGAAGCCAATCTCGATACCTACTGAGGCGATGCTTAGGTTCTGATTCTCCACCGCCGTACCATTGCAGTTCGCCAGAAGCACTTGACCAGCGCCCGATGGGACCGTCCCCCCGAGGGCATCCTTCCAGTAGTACACGGGTCTCCCATTGACCGTGTTCGTAGACTCAATATCGTGGCTGTTCCAGTATTCGACAGAGTCTCCCTGCAAGTAGAAACCGTTTCCAACCAGGGTGTTGTTCACGAAGATGTCCCCTATCGAATAATAGAGGTCGATGCCCCTCACGTTGCCTGACACGGTGTTGCGGGTGAAGGTGTTGTTCTCGGAGGTGTGGACGACGATGCCAGTGTAATTGTTGGAGGACACAGTGTTTCCAACGAGTGAATTCTCCCTCGATGAAGCGAGGAGGATGCCTGATCCCTCGTTGAGTGATGCTGTGTTGTCGGTGACGGTGTTGTTGCTGGAACCAGAAAGCTGAATCCCTCGGCTGTTGTAGTTGACTGTGTTGTTTGTGATCATGCTCATTTTGGCGTCCAAGAGATATATGCCCTCCATTCCGTTCGAAAGGAGGGTGTTGTTGTCGAACACATTGCGAGTTGTCTCGCGGGCATAGATGCCGGCATAGCTATTCGACGAAGCCTCATTATCAGATATCGTATTGTCTGAGGAGAATCCCAGCTGGATCCCTACTGAACCATCGCTCGTATTCTGCCCTGTCACAACCACATTGACGCAATTCGCGAGTATCACTTGCCCAGCACCTGCCGGAACCGTCCCGCCGACTGCGTCCTTCCAATAATGGACAGGTTTGCCGTTCACGGTGTTGGACGTCCCAATCGAGTGAGTATTCCATTCCCATACGGTCATGCCCCGTATGAATATCCCACTCTTCACCATCACATTCCCGGTGATGGTCAAACTGTTCGAGTTATAGGACTCGACACCCAAGAAACGCTCAGTCACTGTTGGGTCATTGACAATCGTGTTGTTTTGGATTGTTACGTCGCTTGAGGAATAGACGCGAATGCCAGTGAAGATATTCGATGATAGGGTGTTGTTGGCCACTAAGTTGTCGCTTGACCGAGACAGGCGGATCCCGTGGTCGTTGTGCAACGCATTGTTGGCCTCAATTATGTTGTTGATGGACTCCTCCACAGCGATGCCAGGTCCTATGTTCCCAAATGCAGTGTTTTCGATAACCGAGTTGTCATTCGACTCTATGAGATATATGCCGATGAACTGATTGAGTGAGGCATTGTTGTTGATGATTGTGTTGTTTGATGAAGACTCCAGTCTTATGCCGTTCGAGCTATTGAAGGCGCTATTCTGAGCGATTGAGTTGTTGGCTGACGATAGAAGGCGGATTCCGAAGGAGTTGTTCAGGAGAGTGTTACTGGCTATGTGACAGTGTTGGACCGACTGAAGCTCAATGCCTGAGTTGCCGGTGAAGCGTCCCCCATTCATAATGGTGAATCCAGTTACGTTGACCCAGTCTGAAGACACGTGAATCACATCCGCGGTTCCATTCCCATCCACCACCGTCACTGTTTGATCCTCTCCGACAAGAGAGACTGTCTTGTTGATGATAGTGGTCTCCCGATATGTCCCGCTGTAGACATATACAGTGTCCCCGGGATTCGCATCGTCCACGGCGGTTTGTATCGCAGTGTAGTTACCAGGACCCGCCCCACCGACATAGAGGGTCGTTGCCCTTACATCAGGAAGCAGAGTCAAACCGATGAATAGCGTGCTGATTATTACGATTGCAGCTACGGTCAGGCTTGATTTCCTCATGTCCTCCTCCGCAACGTCGAGAGAAGAGCTGCTTCAGGGCTTATAATTCTTGTTGTGAATGCGTCATTCGGGCATACGAAACGTCAGACTTCATTATCAAG
>JAGLQE010000290.1 GCA_023137005.1 Thermoplasmata archaeon | reverse complement strand
TCCAATTCTTCGAGACCAGTGATATTGGACGAACCTCCAAGCTCAATACCCAGGTGGATGTCGACGACACCTACACCTTCTATGCAGAGGTCAATTACAGTTCTGGTGGGGGAGACAAGCTCTTTGATGGTATCAATAACACGGCAATGGACATTGTCGCATGGCACGATGATAATGGAGCCAGTGAGCTTAACATTCCTCCAGAGGATACTGAACATAGAACAAGAATGTTCAATGCCACATGGTATGAGGGCGATGGTGGAATAGAGCCTGAGAACGCTATCATGAACTACCCGGTGGCCAGCCCTGGCGTGGATGAGTTCCAGATCATGGGCTTCAGCAGTGGGGCCCTGGGTGGAGATCACTGGTGGATCGAGGTGGAGATATACTTTGGATTCCAGACACGAGCGGCTGATGGCAATAGCTTCGGGAATGGGGCCTCAAGTGATGAGACAGATACCACCCAGTCCTTCAATGACGCTGATTCATGGAACTTCATGGTCAATTTCTATGATATCGATTTCCCGGTAGCCTCTAATATCTCTTATGAGGAATTCGGGATATTCAAATACACCAATATCACAGTATCTGGAAATCCAGGCGGGAACGTGCCCCCAGGGTCAGATGATAATCCCATTGGTAGCAGTTTCATCACTTATTCTGCCAATGTGGCTCATTACGTGAATGTGTCCATACCAGACCTTGCCAGGGTCGGAGGGGGAGGAAGCATACCGGCCACTAATTTTGCAGTCTATTTGCTGGGAGCCTACCCTGTTGGATTTGATTATAGGCCATACACTGAAATGAACACTTCATGGGGAGCTTTTGGGATCGCATTTGCAGGGGCAAATGTGGAGAGGATGGTATGGGGCAATGTCAGCAGACCTGCTGGTCAGCAGCTTGTGGCTGTGCCCGGGAATGGAACGACGGCCTACGGGCCTTGGGGCTCTGATCTCAATGGATACGGAGCTACAGAGATAGTCTGGTGGGCCAGTGTGCCCGGTGCCACACTCGAGGGCATTTACCAGGCGTCGATAACGATCAAAATAGGATACTACTAGAGGAGGAGATGGAGATGGATAGAACAAGAAAAATACTGGCCATGATGGTGACGATCACTATGGTCAGTGCAGGCTTGATAATCGTGTCACCGAATTCGACGGTGATAGCAGAGGATTCGGCGATGCCTTTGGCCGCTCTCGATACAGGCTTTCCTGCCACAGTTGAGAACCTAGACCAGATGGACGATAATACGGTGGCCCAATTCACTGTGGCTGACACACAGCAAGGTGCCCAGAAGGTCATGTGCGGAATGGATGGTGATCTTACAAAGATTGAGATATCTGTGAACACATTTGACGGTGCTGGCAACCTATACTATCAGATTCAAGATGGTAGTGCAGGTCTCCCTGGAACTCCAATGTCACCAGTATACAGTGTAGTGATTGGGTCATTGCTTGGAGGAATGCAGTGGAACGAACTTCCATTGGATACATCAATACCACTGAGTAATGGCCAATGGTTTGCCATCGTCTTGTGGACCGATGCAGGCAGCTGGGTTTATGTTATTCATGACAATACAGGAACATATGGGGGAACAGGATTCCAATCAGGAGACTCTGGAGCGTCCTTCACGCCACTCGGTGGTGGTGGACAGGATTTCTGCTTCAAAACCTATATGGATGTTCCATCTGGGGGTCTAACAAAGATTGCCTGGCACTCTGATGGTTCTTATGCTTTAGGTGTAACTGGTTTTAATGATGAGATATACAAATACACAAGGCAGACAGGAACATGGGCCAGTGAATATAATCTGGATAGTGGTTATACATTCAATGATATCAAATACAGCTCCAACTTCAACTTGTTCTATATAGTTGGTACTGGTGCAGTTCCATTGGGTTTCAGTTACTATGAACCGACAGGTTCTCTTGCAAACCTAAATGCCCCCATTGTTGGTGGCGCATACTTCAATGGACTTTGCCTGGCTGATGAGAACGGTGCTACGGATTTTGCTTTCCTCGCAGTTGGCTATAATTCGAACACAAATGACCCCTATGCTGCATGGTATAATCAATCTTCACATGTCTGGACAGATGTAAATAGTGGGTGGAGCGGAGCAGATGAGATCCTGTATGATGTAACATGGGATCATGGCGCCACAGGAAACCCATACTATGCTGTTGGAAAGGATTACGGTACCGGAATGGGAGTGGTATACTATTTCACCACTACAGGAGACAACACAGCCAATCTCCTTGAGCTGAATGGATGGTTGCCTGGTCCATTATTTGCCATTGACTGGCAGCCCGCAGGAACTGCAGATCATGCAGTCATAGTTGGAGCATTATACAGCTATGGGAATGTGTGGTCTTTCAATGGCTCATTTGGAGAAGCCATATTGAACAATTCATACATACTCAATGATGTCTGCTTCCATCCTGATGGTTCAATGGCCATGATAGTTGGTGAGACCAATAGTTTTGATGAAGGGGTGATATATCATTATACACCAGACAACAACAATGCATTAGCCAAGATGAGCACTGATGGTGATCTTGATTCGTTGTACGGCGTGGATGTAAAAGCCTGGACAAGCCCCAGTTCCGGCCTGATAGTCGGAGCCAGTGGTGCTATTGGTTCATTCCTCTCAGCAACTGATACCGGAACCACCATAACCGTGAACTCCGCCTTCCCACACAGCTTTGACATTGATATGTGGAAGACCAGTGATGCTGGCCGAACCTCGAAACTCAATACCCAGGTGAATGTTGAGACCACCTACACCTTCATGACCGAGGTCAATTACACCATAGACGGGGTCGACCAGTTCTATGGCGATGTGGAGGATGATATAGCAATCATCCTCACAGCCTGGTATGATGATGGGAACACTCCATCAGCGGATCCAGATGATAATGATGATAATCGAACACGAAATTTCCAGGCCATATGGCAAGAAGGCCTTAACCCTGGAGAGGACACAGGTGGAATGATCTATCCCGGAGGAGCTATTGAAGAAGTTCAGTATGTCAGCAGCGGTATCGAGGCTGGTCCCGGAGATCATTATTATGTTTATATCAATCTGACATTCGGTCCCCAGCTTTGGGCAGCCGATGGCCAGGGCTTTCTCATTGGAGGGGCCTCCTCGAATATCAATGATGGAACAGCCAGCTTCAATGATCCGGATTCCTGGGATTTCGTTATGGGCATAGTTGACCTGAACTTCCAGGATGCGGTAAACCTATCATTCGAGGAGTTCGGCATATTCAGGTTCACCAATATAACCGCGAGCGGAAGCCCAAGCGGCAATGCCGCCCCTGGCCAGACCAATGTGCCCTTGGGGAACAGCCAGTTACAAGTTTCGAGCAATATTCCTTACTACGTGAACGTCTCGATACCGCGATTGAACAAGACGACTGACAATACTAAATTCATTCCAGCATCCAGCATCAATATTTCTCTTACGAGTTCGTTTGCTAACAATACGAACACACAGATGAATGGTTCCTGGGGGGCCAATGGAAGAGCCTTCCCGGGAACAGATCAGCAGCTGGGTATTTGGGGAAATGCCAGCCTGGC
>JAGLQE010000029.1 GCA_023137005.1 Thermoplasmata archaeon | reverse complement strand
GAAATGGCCAAGGAGTATGGTGGAGAGAGACCCCTGGTCGCAGTTCAGAGTGACGAAATTGAATGGATATCCAAACTCTATCCAAATATCAAGTTCACACCCAATGAGGATTACTTTGACTACACATATCTGGCACAGGACCTGGCAGGACTGGAGGGTGGCAATTATGCCAAGATGCGATCCAGGATAAGTAAATTCAAACGAAGGTATGATTGCGAGGTCAGGGATGTTTCCCCGAACAATTATGATGAGGTAATGGAATTCCTGAAAAGATGGTGCCAGTGGAAGAATTGCTCTGGAGACCCCATACTCGCCGAGGAGGCCGCGGCCCTGAAAGTGTCGATGGAACAGCTTTTTGAGCTAGACCTGAAAGGCATCATCGTCAGGATAGATGGCAATATCGAAGGTCTATCGGTCTTCGAGGTCATGAATCCGAATACAGCCATCATCCACTATGAAAAGGCCATGCCCGAGTTCGATGGCATCTACCAGTTCATAAATCAGGAATCTGCTAAGATACTGGCCAAGGATTTCAAGTACATCAACCGCGAATCAGACCTGGGAAAGGCTGGATTGAGAACAGCTAAGAGAAGGTACCACCCACATCACATGGAGGAGGTCTCCTTCGTGGAAAAGGATGATCTGATAATATAGTCCTGTATTTTGTGTGATGTATTGCGGAAGCCTTTGAAAAGTAGTCCGCCGTTAGCCCAGCATTGTGCCTGCAAATAACCGCTGAGATTTGACCTCAGCGAGCTGGGGCTAATGGCCTACAATGGGAACTTCCAGGCCCGAAGTAATAATTCAAACCTTTTAGGGCCTGATAGTTTACAGGCATAATGTATATATGGTAAATCTCAATTGACTCTCAGGGTGAGAATAATGCCGCCGAAAGTTGATAAAGAATTATGTGATGGATCTGGAGACTGTTTTGATGTTTGTCCAGCAGATCCAAATGTGTTTGAGATAGTGGATAAAAAGGCCATTGTGGTCAGTGCCGACTCTTGTATCGAGTGTGGGGCCTGCGAGGCAAGCTGCCCGACCAGCGCCATTGTGCTGGAATGATGGAGGGGTTTGATTGCGAGAACGAAGTGATTGCAAATCGAACTTCGAAATTATTTCGAAGTTTCAAATGTGCGAACCAAGTTCGAACATTCGAATTACCGACTTGAAAAGGAGGAAATAGATATGACATGTATCGAATGGAATGATGATCTATCTGTGGGCATAGGCCTGATAGACGAACAGCATAAGACACTTATTCAGAGATTGGCACAGCTATCGAATGCAGTTAATACATCAAAGGGAGCCAGTGAGATACTGAAGAGCCTGGAATTCATGTATGATTACACTAACTTCCATTTCGCTGATGAAGAAAAGCAGATGGAGAAATACAATTATCCTGGCCTTGAGGGGCAAAAGAAGATGCACGCTGAGTTCATCAAAGCTATCAAGCAGTTGGAGGAGGACTTCGAAGAAGAGGGAGCAACTGGCCCCCTCGCAGACTCAATAAACACTTTCCTTATGAACTGGCTGGTCAAGCACATCAAGGGCGAGGATGCTAAATTTGGAACTTACATTAATGAAAATAATATCGAGATTAAGGAGGAGTAAAAGATGACAAGTTTAAAAGGAACACAGACAGAGACGAACTTAATGGCCGCCTTCGCAGGCGAGTCGCAGGCCAGGAACCGATACACGATGTTCGCTTCCAAGGCAAAGAAAGAGGGGTATGTCCAGATAGCTCTGGCTTTCGAAGAGACCGCGAATCAGGAAAAGGAGCATGCCAAGAGGCTGTTCAAGTTCTTCGAGGGCGGAGAGGCAGAGATAACCGGTTCATTCCCGGCTGGCATGATAGGCACGACTGCTGAAAACCTGAAAGGCTCAGCTGCTGGCGAGAACCACGAGCACGTGCACATGTACCCGGACTTCGCAAAGATCGCGGATGAAGAGGGCTTCCCGGAGATCGCAGCCGTTATGAGGTCAATAGCAGTTGCAGAGAAGCAGCATGAGGACAGATATCTTGGATTCCTTGCCAATATAGAGAATGGCACAGTGTTCAAGAAGTCCGAGCCAACAGTATGGAGATGTATCAACTGCGGCTATATCACCGAGGCAATAGAAGCACCCCAGATATGCCCGGCTTGCAAGCACGAGCAGAAGTACTTTGAAATGCTGGCCGAAAACTGGTAGATAATAACAATGAGGCTGAGCATCACAATGCTCAGCCTCAATCTTACTTTATCAATTATTTTTAATTACACCAAAACTGTAATAACCTCTTTTATATTACACGGCGTATAAACTTGTATAAAGGGCT
>JAGLQE010000289.1 GCA_023137005.1 Thermoplasmata archaeon | reverse complement strand
GCGAAGAAGCTGGATCCAGATGAACCACATGGTTTCGGAAGTCTGGTCATGCCCGAGTGGTACATGGAATTCAGATACAAGATAGCGGAATCAATGGACCTGGCCCGCGACAGGATCAGGGAAGTGGAGAAGGACTTCGAGAAGAGGTTCGGAAGGTCCTATGGAGGACTGATGGACTTCTACGAGGTGGAAGATGCGGATGCCGTCCTCATGATAGGAGGAAGTGTGGCCAGTACTGCAAAAGAGGTCATTGACAAGATGCGCAAGGAAGGCAAGAAGGTCGGCCTGGCCCGTGTTCGTTATTTCAGACCCTTCCCGGTGGACGAGGTCAGATGGCTGGCCAAGAAGGTCAACTGCATAGGCATCGTGGACCGCAGTTACTGTTTCGGCCATGGTGGGCCCATAGCCGCCGAGGTATACGGCGCCCTGCTCCCGACCGGCGATCGCCCGATAGTCAAGAATTTCATTGCTGGCCTTGGTGGAAAGGATATCACTCCCGAGGTCTTGGAAAGATTGTTCAATAAGATGCTGGTGGCCAAGGAATCCGGCGTTGACAAGGAAATTGAATGGGTGGATGTCAAAGGCCACAGCCTGGGGGTGGAATGAATGAGAGAGCGAAGCGATTTTATTCATAAGCCCGTAATGGAAATGGAGGGATTCTGATATGGCAAAGCTCACGATTCCAGAAGAAGAGCTCATGTACCCGGGCCACGTAGGTTGCTTGGGTTGCGGAGCCACACTGGCCATGAGATACATGCTCAAGGCTCTTGGGCAAAGGACCATTATCAGTGTGCCGGCATGTTGCTGGGCGGTCATGCCCGGTGTATTCCCGCTCACCTGCCTCAAGATACCCATGCTCTACACGGCCTTTGAGACCACTGGAGCCTCAATATCAGGTATCAGGGCCGCACTGGATGCGAAGGGGATTGATGACATCACCGTGGTCGGCTGGGCCGGAGACGGTGGGACCGCGGATATCGGTATCCAGGCATTGTCCGGAGCCGTGGAGAGAGGCACGGATGTCTTCTATATCATGTACGACAATGAGGCTTATATGAACACAGGAGTTCAGCGAAGTTCAGCCACGCCAAGTGGGGCCTGGACCACCACCACACCAGTAGGTACGACCAAGGACTGGAAGAAGATGCCGAAGAAGGACATGGTGGAGATCATGGTCGCTCACAAGATACCCTACACGGCCACGATGAGCATCGCGTACCCTGAGGACATGATAAAGAAACTTCAAAAAGCCCAGAAGATCAAGGGCCCGAAGTTCATCCACATCTACGCACCCTGCCCCACTGGATGGCGCATGGCACCCGATAAAACAGTGGAGATCGCCAAGATGGCCACGGCCTGCGGCGTGTTCCCACTTTATGAGGTTGAGAACGGGGTTTACACGATCACCCGGAAGCTGAATGAACTCAAGCCGGTAAAACCATATCTCGCAATGCAGGGCAGGTTCAGACACCTTCCAGAAGAGGAAATAGAAAGCATGCAGAATGAGATAACAAAGAAGTGGAACCGCTTACTGAAATTAGAAGAATTTACTAAAGAAATGAGTGAAATGGAGGCGAAAGAATGAGTATGCATCCAGTACTTGACAAGGACGTGAACAAGAAGATATTCCTACTTGGGAATGAGGCCATTGTAAGAGGGGCATTGGAAGCTGGTCTGGACATCGCGGCCGCCTATCCTGGAACACCGTCCTCGGAGATCGGCAATACCTTCGATCTCATGGGGGACGATGCCGGAGTTTACTTCGAATATTCCACCAATGAGAAGGTGGCCATGGAGGTCGCAGCCGCTGGAAGCGCATGCAATCTCAGGGCCATGACCTTCATGAAGCACGTGGGCCTCAATGTGGCCGCGGATGCCTACATGACCATCGCCTACACAGGTGTGAGGGGCGGTATGATGATCGTGTGCGCGGATGACCCATCCTGCCATTCGAGCCAGAACGAGCAAGACAACCGTTACTATGCTAGACTGGCCAATATCCCCATGCTCGAGCCTTCATCCTGTAATGAGGCAAAAGAAATGACCAGGCAGGGATTCGATCTATCCGAGGAGATAGAGCTACCTATCCTTCTCCGGACCACGACCAGGATCAATCACATGAGGGGGTCAGTGGAACTCGGACCTCTTGTACCCAGTAAGGGCAAGGGATACTTCGACAAGGACCCGGGAAGGTTCGTCACGATACCGGCCCATGCCAGGACCGGCCACATCAATCTCCTGAAAAGAATGGAAAAGGCAATGGAGATCTCGGAAAATTCACCATTCAACAAGGTCATCGACCTCGGCGGGGATGAGATCGGCATAGTGGCCTCGGGAGCGGCTTACAATTACGTGATAGATTACATGAAAAGCAATGGGATCAAGGGCAAGGTGCTCAAGCTGGGAATGTCCCATCCAGTGCCTGTTAAGAAGTGCGCGGATTTCATGGCCTCGGTCAAAAAGATCATTGTCGCGGAAGAAGGCGAACCGCTGCTCGAGAACGACCTTATCAAGATAGCTTATCAGAATGAAATGAATATTAAGATATACGGCAAGAACACTAGCCACTTCTCACGACGCAATGAATACAGCCCGGACACCATCAAGGAAGGACTGGGTAAATTATTGGGAATTCCGGTCGTGGAAAATAAACTGGTCCCCAGAGAGGTGGAGCTTCCAACCAGGCCGCCAAGCCTGTGTCCCGGATGCCCACACAGACACACATATCATGCCTTGAAAAAGGCCCTGGGACAAAAGTTCAAGGAAGCCATTTATTCAACAGATATAGGATGCTACACTTTAGGTATCCAGTCACCACTCAATAGCGCGGATTTCCTGCTCTGCATGGGATCCAGCGTGGACGCGGCTGGAGGATTCTCCAAGGCCACGGACCAACCGGTGCTGGCCTTCCTGGGAGATTCGACCTTCTTCCATTCTGGAATTCATGGGCTGATCAATGCCGTGTGGAACGAGCACAAGTTCGTGTATACCATATTGGACAATCGAACCACAGCCATGACCGGCCACCAGCCAAACCCAGGAATGGGAAGGCGCGGAGGCGGAGCACCCAGCAAGGGCTCGGACATCGAGGAGGTCGTCAGGGGCTGTGGCGTGGAGTTCATACGAGTTGTCGATCCAAATGATATCAAAGCCACTACCGAGGTTTACAAGGAAGCACTGGCATACGATGGCCTGGCCGTCGTCATAACCAAAAGGGCATGCGCTCTCTTGGAGGTCCGTGAGTGGAAGAAAGATGGCACGTACACACCGTACCAGGTGGATCAAGAGAAGTGTAAAAAATGTAAGGTCTGCATCAGCACATTCGCGTGTCCAGCCATCGAGCTGGACAATGATGGGGTTATTTCCATAAATGAAGAATACTGTAATGGATGCAGTGTGTGTGTCCAGGTATGTCCATTCGATGCTATCGGGGCAGTGAACAAGGAGGTGGTTTGAATGAGTTCGTTTTCACTCACCATTCAACTCAAAACCTCCAAATTTATGGAGGTTTTCCAATGAGCGAACAACTGCGTATTGTCATAGTCGGTGTTGGAGGCCAAGGAGTATTGTCAGCTGCCAAGAACATTGGAGGAGCCATGTTGGAGGCCGGCCACAGCGTTGTCATGTCAGAAGTTCACGGCATGGCCCAGAGGGGCGGAGTGGTCGTGTGCAATATCTGCATCGGAGACCTGGATAGTTCCCTGATCGGTGATGGCCAGGCGGATATCATTCTCTCTTTCGAGCCCATAGAGGCTTACCGGGCCCTGAACCTGGCAAACAAGGACACTGTCATCATCAGCAATATGGCAGCAGTTATTCCAGTCACAGCATCCATAGGCGAGATGAAATATCCAGACCTGGATGATATCTTCGCGGCGATAAGCGAGGTCAATTCCAACTTCATCAAGCTGGAGGCCACGGAACTGGCCAAAGAAGCAGGCACTGCTTTGGCCGCCAATACCGTCATGTTGGGAGCACTGGCCGCCACTGGAAAGTTGCCAATAAGCGCCGATGAACTGAAAAAATACATGTTATCCAAGGTGCCGCCAAAGACCGTGGAGATGAATGAGAAGGCCTTTGGAATGGGAATGGACTGCAAGTGAAGAGTCCGGCCATACAGACCTGTGGTTCCCTAATGGTATGATATCAATACGATGTGCCAGGCAGTATGCTGGGCATTGTTTGATTCGAGAATGCTCGCCCTCTTCATGGCGCGGTGATTCTTCATGCCTAAAATTCATTTTACTAAACAAATAGTAGAATCAGATTCTTCCTTCTGAGTGTCATTTATTAGTTCAGCCGAATTGATTTCATAAAGATATTTTGCTAATTCGTTGAAGTCATTGGCTATTCTATTATTCAGTGCACCAATAATCATTGGATTGTCAAGATTATCCATTAACGATCTACAATCAGTTTTCAAACCTATGCATTCTTTTCCTAAGGAAAAAGCATATCCCAATTCAACACATGCTCCCTCATCTGGAACACGCCCATCCATAATAAAAATTAAAATGTCACAATTATTAACTTCGTTGATATCGAGTTTAAAAATTTCTTCCATTATTTCTATTTTTTCTTTCTCATTCGATACATATTTAGATAATTCATGTCCATCATGCTGTGGAAGAAATGTTTGATATCCCAAATCTTTTACAAATTGGTTCAGTGTTATATTGAACTGTCTTTCAGCTTCAGAGAATAATGGACCCGCGATGTATATTTTTATCATTTTTATCAATCCAACATCACCTTATATGATTTAAATCATACCGGGGGTGGGGTCAGCGAAAGTACTGATTGTTTTGAATTATTATTCTCAAATGAAGTGATTCTATTTGGAATTATTATTTTCTTAAAAAGCATGTCAAAATATCTATCTGTCATTCCTGCGATATAATCTCTTGTTTTCTCGGCATTATTTGCTTTTGTTAAATATTTTCTATTTATCCATTTTAACAGGATGAAATTAGTGTAAATTGTTGATTTCGTATTATTATCATCTAAATCGCTAATAAATTTATTAAATATTTGTTCATACATAAATTCAATTTTTGGACTTTCTAAAAGTAATTGTTCGTTGAGATAGATTGCCTTGTAATTAAATTTCTTATATTTCTGTAAAATGTTCGCTGTTTCTTGAGAAAATGATATATAATCTTCATCAAAACTATTCTCAATAATATCAATGATTAATGAATTAATAATATCATCATTATTTTCACCAATAGTATTTCTAAGATCTTCTGGAATTGACTCTTGCGAAATCAATTTTACTTCCAAAGCATCCTGTATATCTCTTCCAAGATAGGCTATAACATCTGAAACTCGAACAACACAGCCTTCTAATGTCATTGGCATGAAATCAATTTTCTTGGTAGAAGTTATTTGAGAAAATTCCTTGTCAAATATATCCCATGTCTTTGCATAATTTGGTTTTAACTGTTTTTTTACAACTTCCCCATTATGGCTTAAAATCCCATCCAATACTTGAAGTGTTAGATTAACATCTTCTACTTTATCTAAAAATTGGATGCTCTGTGCATTATGTTTAAAATAGCCAATATTATTATTTAAACAATGATCTGAAAGAAAATTTTCCCCGAGGTGTCCATATGGAACATGACCTATATCATGACCTAAAGAAATCGCTTCTATTAAATCCTCATTTAATTTAAGGGCACGGCCAATCGTACGAGCAATTTTTGATACTAATTGAACATGTAGAACCCGGTGTGTGATATGGTCATTATCAACTAAAAAGAAAACCTGTGTTTTGTCAACATATCTCGAATATGCTCTAGTGTGCAATATCCTATCAGTATCTCTGGAATATTTTGTTCTTGCATCCTCTGGCTTTTTATCTTTTATCCTTCGAATTCCATCAATACTTTTTGATGCGTTTTGACATAAACACTCGGATTCACGTTTATTATTTTGTGTTATAATTTTCAGTTTTAAACTAGGGTTCATTTCTTTCTTATATGGCATCTTCCTCACACCTAAGCGCACCTAAATCATCATAGAACTATAAAGTTGTATTCATAGAACTTTTTAGCATGGTAGAAACCACTACGTCAGTCAGTATGAAATCTACAGAATATTGAATCTAATTTAACCAGAGGCCGGAAGGGTCAATTATCAGATCATTTCTTCCGATTATCCTCAACCCTCTTAGCCTTGATCGTGGTCTGCTCGATAGAGCCTGGATCCAGAGCCGCGACCGATGGTGTGAGTGTTATCACAGCTTTAATTCCATTCTGCAGGATCTTGGCCAGTGCTTCCCTCTCGGCTTCGGGCATGGGCTTTTTGGTCTCCACATCCACATGCATCTGGTCCATTATTCCCTCGGTGAATAGGGTGATCTTGTAATTGGTCCCAACCGCATCATTGCCCATGAGCACGTGCTCGATCTGGCTGGGGTAGATGTTCGTACCCCTGATGATTATCATATCGTCGCTACGTCCCTTGATGGGAGCGTGCTTGACATGGGTACGCCCACACTCGCACTCGCCATCGTAGATGAATGAAAGATCGCGTGTCCTGTAACGCAGGATGGGCATGCCTTCTTTCGTGATAGTGGAGATGACCATTTCGCCTTCTTCCTCCACACCCACTGGCTCCCCTGTCTTGGGGTCGATTATCTCGAGCAGGAAATGATCCTCCCAGAGATGTAGGCCATCATGCTGGTCGCAATCCGTGGACACGCCCGGCCCGCACATTTCCGTCAGTCCGTAAATATCATGAACGTCCATATTCCATGTGTCGCACAACTTCTTCTTCAGGCCGGATGAGAACATCTCGGCCCCGAAAAGACCATTGCGGACCTCCAGGTCCTTGTCCGGCTCCAGGCCCATTGAAAGTGCCTTTTGGCCCAGGTAGGCCGCATAAGAGGCAACACCTGATACGAAAGTAACACCATAATCCTTCATCAATTGCAGCTGGCGCTCGGTCTGGCCACCACCAGATGGTATGACCATGGCTCCTACCTTCATTCCACCGTAATGGAACCCGAAAGCGCCTGTGAACAGGCCGTATGGAATTGGATTCTGGAAAACATCCTTTCGTGTAAGGCCGGACATGGAAAGGCACCGGGCCATTACCTCGGACCAGACATCCAGATCATGCTGTGTGTAGCATACCGTGATAGGGTTGCCCGTGGTACCACTGGATGCGTGGAGTTCGATGCAATCGCTCAGATCGGTCGCCATGAGCCCGAAGGGGTAATTATCCCTCAGGTCGTTCTTGACGGTGAAAGGAATTTTCTGAATATCCTCAAGTGTTCGGATATCCGATGGCTTGACGCCAACCTGGTCGAGGCCATTCCTGTAAAATGGTACATTGTCATAAGCGTGTTTGACAATACTTCTCAACTTCTCTAGTTGAAGCTCCTTCAACTCGGCTCTTGGCATCTTCTCCATTTTCTCATTGAATATGAAATCCGACATTCTTCTCTCTCCATCAAATTACTAGCACTTATTCGACCAAGGTCGATAAAGTGCTAGGCACCGAGCTTGTCGCCCGCACCCTATACTGGTTGATCAGTATCCTTCTCGGTCCCGCAACCCTGAGAGCGTCGGTAATAAGCGGTAAGGCTGCTCCCGTCAGGGCCTGACCCGGTTTCCGCAATCAGGATCAAGTTGCCGCCCTCCGGCTGCTTCTCGATCTCTTCCAACCCCAAAGGACAG
>JAGLQE010000288.1 GCA_023137005.1 Thermoplasmata archaeon | reverse complement strand
AAGCATTCTCGATATCACTCACCCACCACCAAGATGCGAACATCGCTATGTAAATATAGAACATCTGCGAACCTGAAACTATGTCCTGATGCTCGAGAGTTAAGGTGTTAAAGGTACCGTCTGCCTCACCCTCCAGCAGTGTTTCATTATTGTCCCCTCCAAACTCATATGGGGATATTATGATATCAGAACCACCATCTATCACAAGATACGTCTGGTTAGTAATGCCTACATTGTCCAAAGAGAAAGACATCTGGAAATCATATGCATCATCAAGAGCCAGTTCCCCCTCGACTATAACATCTCCAGCCGGAGCTGTATATGTCTCGGAAGCGTTGATAGAGGAGTCGCCCCCAAATTCGAAATTCGGGCTGTCCGCAGCAACATTGATGACCACGGGTATCACGGTCTTCCTTCCATCCACCGTGGAGACGATATCCCCCTCGTATGAACCCACACCAGCAGCGATCGCCTTGGCAGGATCCAGAGTGGCCGTGAAGGTCCCCGTTGCTCCGCTATTGATCGACAATGAACTTTCATCGAAGGTGATCCAGTCCCAGGTCTGTCGGGAATAATATTCCACCTTAAGGTAAAGATCTGTTTCAACGGAAGGAGAGACCATGCTCCGGCTCCAGATCGCGATCCCATCATGAATTCTATTGGGGTCAGATTGATCATGCACCCTGCATTCCAGGACATTACCATTTGCGAAGGCACCGCTCATACGATTTCTCTCGGCGAATGGAACTGCAGGTGAACCATATGGTCCTGCTTCCAGACTTCCGTCAAGTATACCATCTCCATCCTCATCGGTCCAATCGTACAATTCCAACCAGTAATCGGAATTATCAGAGAACATGGTCACCTTGGCAAGTGTTGTATCTGTCCATAAGCTCTCATTCATTGGAGATATCAATTCACCAGCAGGGCTCCAGAAACCAGTCTGGTTCAAAATAGTCCAACGATGGGAATCTAATGGATACGCGGTCAGTTTGATGGTCCCTTCCCCGACCTTCAGGATCTCCCCGGCAGTTATATCTGCGTTTATAGCGGTATTTCCTGTATTTTCTATGGTGAATTCCTGATCCAGATTAGCTACAAGGGTTCCAGGGCCAATGAGATTCACAAAGGCCTCGTATCTTTCCCCATCATAATCTCCTGGCACCCAAGATGTGGGTGATACCTTTGTGCCAGCAGTGTTACTAGCGATCTTTGTTGACTGGCCGGGATTCATTTGTCCGGCTCCCTGAACAAGGGCGTCGTAGTTCAGGTCATCAGCTCCAGATGTGATAAGGGTCTTGGCCTCTTCCGAGATCGGATAATGCCCATTGGTCTGCCCATATGCGTCGTATATCAGAGCCAGGCCTCCGGCGGTTGTGGATGCGGTCAGGGCATGATCGCCCATTATTTCAACTGTATTTGTATAAGCAGCATTAGGGCCAACATCATATGCGGTGTAGAGAGGTTGCGATACAAATGAAAAATAAGCACCCGATGCTACGATGTCTGGCTTTGGAGTCCCCATCATGGTCGGCCCTCTTCCAGAGAGAGGGATGATATCGCCATAGCTAGGGTATGGGCCAGTATCCTGATTCTCAAGTATCCTATAGAAGAAATTTGTGGCCAGCCCGGCTGTGATGACCCCTGGAGCAGATCCTGGAGAGGTCACAGTTCCGTAGCCCGAACCACTGGCACCTGTTGTGGCTGTTATGGCAGTGTTCCCTTCTGAATAGTTCACAGTAAGCCAATCAATATATTTTGAATACGTGTCAAAGCCATCCTCATATGTTGTTGAAAAACTAAGGCCATTGCTTATGATATTAGCCTCATCGCCAGTTCCAGGAACTCCATCATAGCCCTCTACAGCGAATGTCATCCCATCGTACATGGAGTCAGTAATTCCAATGATGGTCGCATCTGGAGCCTGACCCACTACCGGAAAAACATCTGGATAATTCTTATGAGACATCTTTCCCTGGCCAGCGATCGAAGCCGCATGTGCAGTACCTATAACTGAATCTCTATCGAACTCGCCAAAGAATGCCACAAGGTCGCCGTTCTGCGGGATGATATTATCCACACCATGCTTTCCGGCATAAACATCAGAATACGGGATTGGGATAATGCCATCTGAAATGAAATAGATCATACCACCAGAAATATCTGCAAGTCCATTATCATCCATATCCCTATAGGATATCTCATCACCCTTCACGCATGGCTTCTCATCGCTGAAATCCATATCATGGTCTAGATCCACGTACACCGTGTCATACACCCCAGGTGTCTGAGAGTCAACAAGCAATACCTTGGAGGGATAGCCACCGTTCATGTAATATGCAAGGTTCTCACCAGGATGGAAGCCCAATCGATAATTCCCGCTCGCACTGTCGATCCCAATGATGTTATAGCTTACGATGGGGCCACCTTCATAAGAAGAGGAATTAATGTATCTGTATTCGGGGAATGATTCTCTGTAACGTACCAGATACTCATCAGCGGTTCCTGAATTACCATCATCACCAGTGGAGTTCCAGTACAGGATAACTTCACCATGGGTATTGGATGTCACTGCTGAGAGATCATCTATTGGGGATGGAACAATAGTGTCATTCCTTGCCATACTATTGGCACAGTTAGAGACCAGATCATTGACCACGGCCTCGTCCAGTGCCTTGATGGCAAAGTAATATATTGTGTCGAGATCAAGACCAAATCCACTGAAATCAAGGGATTCCGAGAAACCACCGGGATTATCCACACTCATGGTCAAGGAATCCGATACTGAACCGAAGTTCGCTGGAGTTATCTCAAATGTAGCGTATTTTATCTGATAATAGGTCGCGTATCCAACAGCTCCATCATCTCCCGGGGCTGTCCAGGAGAGTAGGACCTCTCCATGATTTGTACTTTCAACAGCAGTGAGGTCAGTGATGGCCTCCGGTGGCACGCTGTCATCCTGCACGAAGGCATGGTCACAGTTGGACACCGGGCCAAGGTTTCCCTCTTCATCCTCAGCTCTCATTGCGAAGTAATAATCCATACCCGGTGGCAGATAGCTGAAGTCAAGGTTTGTCACTCCCAGAACAAGGGTTTGCGTTGTCCCAGCCACAAGGGGGGCGTCAATAGGATAGATATATGTGCCAGAGAATCCAAATACCTCAGTGATCGTATCCCAGTTACCTGCATCTATTGGGCTTGTGTCAAATTTTATCTGGTAATTTGTCGCCCACCCGACATCCACATCATCGCCTGGTGCGGTGAAGGTCAGGTCTACCATTCCATGATCTGTTCCTGTAATGACCGCAAGGTCTGTTATCTGCTCAGGGCTGATCACATCAGAACCCTGAGACATGGCCAGAGATGCGGGAGCTGATATAGGGCCGGAATTGCCAGCAGCATCTATGGCGACCAATGAGAAGTAATAGTTGGTCGATGGGGCAGGCATTGTTAATGTGTAGTTCATAATGGTCCCTCCAACTTCCGGCTCCCAGGTCTGTGTGTATATACTGGCCGCATCGAATTCTCCCTGAGTAGTGATGTCCGATGTGCTGTATCTCAATTCAAAGCTCTCCGCAGTTCCAGACATGCCATCATCACCGGAGGCAGTCCATTCAAGGGATATCTCTGTTGAGTTGAACCCAGTACTTGCATTTGGGTCGATCCTTGCAGGCGGCGTTATATCATTCTTGACGATCGCACTGTCATCATTGGATAATACGCCCATGTTCCCGCCCTCGTCAACCGCAATGACAGTGAAATAATATTCAATGCCCATGTCAAGACCTGTTAGAAGGATATTCTCCATGGATCCAGAAGATTGGGGAGCTGGCAGGGCCTCTGTGTATTCGGTCGATAGGTGATCGAAGCATACGTGATTTGGAATTGGAGTAAGGGAATATTTCACAATATACTCTGTTGCGATCCCGGCGGAGCCATCATCTCCAGTTGCAGTGAAGGACAGCATAACACTTTCATGGTCTGGGCCGGTCGATGCTACCAGATCGGTTATAGCGGCAGGAGATGTATCATCCAGAAAAGCAGTTGCATTGGGGGTAGTTGAAAAGGTAGATAGAGAGCCAGCTTCATCCATCGCCCGTATATTGAAATCATAAGCAGTTTCTGGCTCTAGGCCGGAAACCGTCATCATCTCCAGCATACCGGATGGCTGAGGATCAGGTATGCCTGAAAGAACAGGAATTGAATTATCCCATTCGAATTCATTATCAATATCTGTATTGAAATAGAATGAGGAAGAGGATGCGGTCTCGGATGTATTGACATACCAGGTCCCGTCAGTGCTTCCATCAGTAGATAGGTAATAGTCCATGGAATCCCGATCGAACACCATGGGCCAGCCATAATAGGGGGAGCTTGCATTTGTATTCCTCGCCTGCCTTCCCTGCAGATCGGGGGTCCCAAAATCTATGCCATAGGGAACTGCAACCTTAACACCAGTGCCAATGAAATCATCAACCCAGGCATCAACAGTGCCCTGTTGCCAAACATCATATATGGAGGTGGGGTCCGTAGGCGGGATGCCTTCAGTATTGACAGGGGGTTCGATGAGATTGGTTGTGCTGGCATCAGACATTTCGGGATGTACATAGACCTCAAGAACACTGGACATTTGAGAGATCTGTTCAATGTTCCCACTTGGAACTTTCAATGTGACGAATAGGCCATTCGGGTCTCCACTGGTCCCGAGCGAGCCCTCATAATAGATCCCAGAGAGATCAATTGCCAACTGGCCCATATTATTTGTGAATATAGTGACAGTTATCATTTCTTTTGGAATTGAGTGGTCATCAAAAGGAGGTAGATCAACAGGTTCGATAAGCCCCACGGCTTCGATATCTTGAGACGGCTCCTCATACACATCGTCATTCATTATGGCGGGAACATTGCTTGAAACAACCATTCCCAAAGAAGATATCATCAATAATACTACAATACTCATGCACACACTCTTTTTCATATACCCTAACATTGCTAGACCCCACTTTGATCAAATTACTTTGAAAGTAAAGACAGGACAATGCTTACGAATACTCCTCCCTCCACTCACTTACCTAATCGAAAATATATGTATTAATACTTTGGGTAGTGGGTAACTATATAGTAAATGATAGAAGATAAAATGGTAGAAAATATGCAAGTAAATAGAAAAATTGGGTGTCAGAGATATCTGACACCCATTATCTGTTTCACCTGTTCAAAGAACAGTCGTATCTTCACTGAACTTGATACCGATGGTTTCAAGTTCAGCCATGACCGGCTCATAGATGTTTTTGGTCACTGGCACATGAACACCGGGCTCGGTTATCTTGCCATTGAGCACCATCTTGACACCGATGGCCGCGGGCAATCCAACAGTTCTTGCAATGGATGTGTCACCATCAGGTATTCCGAAGTCTAGGAAGGTGGATGTTATGCGCTCCTTCTTTCCGTCCGGGTATTCTGTCAGGAACTCGTGGAACATGACGATCATGTCACGCTCGCCGTCCCCAAGCTCCATCCTGTCCAGGGAGATCACATTCAAATGGTCGATGGGTGTATTTGGCCCATCAGGTAATGCACGGTCACTGAAGAGTCCCAGCCACTTCATTCTCTTGATAACAGTGGCATAGTGCTTGAGCCCGAGGAAATCTATCATGGCCTGCTCAGCGCATGCGTCTGCAGGTGCTCTGATAAGATGCTTTGTGACATCCGCATAGGTGGTTCCCGTGAAGTTCTCAAGCTCCTCCTCTCCCAACCAGCCCGTTGCCATGACATTCCTCATGGTCTCGCACCAGCCGGTCATTCTGAAGGTTCCACGGTAAACGGTTTCAGCACCCTCCAGCCCGTAAATTTCCTTGTAGGGAACTGAATCACGATTTGGATAGTTCTCGAATGCCCCTACTCCTGGAACATCCACGATGGTGTAGTTCTCGAAGAGCTCTTCACCAGGGTATTTTCTTATCTGGCCGTCCTCCAGCCACTGGGACGCGTTCTTGGACGCGAGCAGAACTCCTCTGGGTGCCCATGAGAACTTGTAGCCGAAGGGATTGTTATTTGCCTCAAAGGCCTGCAATGCGCCAGTTGTGGAGCGGAAGGATTTAATGGTACCTCCTTTCTCCTGCACTTCATTGATGATCTTCATGGCGGACATGTGATCTATGCCCGGGTCGAGGCCGATCTCATTGAGTATGATGACACCAGCGGCCTTTGCTTCGGCATCCAGTGCATTCATTTCCGCGCTCACATAGGAGGTCGTGACCATGTGCTTCTTATACTTGATACAGAGCTTTGCCACCTTGACATGGTAGGTGTACGGAAGAAGACTGACCGACACGTCGTGTTTGGATACCAGATCATCCAGCATCTCATCCTGGTCCATCGTAAGGGCCAGCGGAGTTCCATTCGGGTGTCCCGCGATGATCCTCTCGGCCTTGCTGACTGTCCTGCTTGCCACAGTGACATTCACGTTCTCTTGATCCAACAGATACTTAACCAGGGGTGGGGCCACTGAACCGGCTCCCAATACCAATACCGATGCCATTTACTCAACCTCATTTCATGCCTTTCAGATACTTCTGATAGGCATTACGAGAGGGGATATGATTTGGCTACAAATATGTATCTATGATACATGGTGAAATATAGTCCAATTCAATGAAAATATCATAATGATCGTGAAGTTGTATCATTACCTTATGATATCGTCCATATAACTCATTCATAAAAATTTGAATAGGGCGACATCACGATCTTTGCAAAGGGATCCGAGGACCGGTATTTGTCCAGTATATCATTGATCATCATTTCCCGGGTGAGTCTGACAGGCTCGAATGGGCTTCCATCCTTTTTCAGGATAGTAGCTTCCTTCCTTACCGCTTTCCCATCCATATTGAGGAACTGGATAGTATTGACAAGGTATTCTTTCCCACCCCCTACCACGATCTTGAGCTCATACTCAAGCTCGAGCTTATCTCCATTCTTTATCGTGATGGAGGCCACAATGTCCGACACTTCAAAGGCAATGGTCTTATCCTGGAGTTCCAACTCTTCCTTTAGATCATGAAATGCAAGGTTCGCGGTTGCATTAAAATGATCGAACTCACTCATATTCAGAGGAACTCCTGAAGGTACTCGTAATCCGGCGTCAGCTTTCCCTGATGCGTGATCGCCGCTCTCTTCAGCTCCGGGGGTAGGTTGAGAGAAGCAAAATCCTTCTTGAAATCCGTCTCGGCCATGCCTTTCATGAAGGGCATCAACTGTCCTCCGAAGAAAGTGGATGATTCCCTTGGAAGTTCGGATGGGAGGGTGTCAACGGACATGACCACTGGCCCCTCGCCTTCACACCCATATATCATTTCATCGGTCTCGGGAAGATAGACATAGCAGGGTGTTCCGGGCTCGGTTGCCTCGAGCGTGCATTCAACGGAACCTTCAACATCACAGGTGATATCTCCGAAGACCTTGAGCTTGGAATCCATGGTCCAGTTGTTCCGTATCCATTCCTTGGTCACGAGCATTGGATAGTCCGGTGTCCAGTATATGCAGTTGACCAGCATGCTGAGATTATCCATGTACTGATTGAACACTCCCTTGTATTTGCCAGGGTTATTGAAGTAATCATGAAGCTCGAATTGATGGTCCAGGTCTATTGGCTCGAACATGTCCTTTTCGTAAAACACCACCTTGTAAACTTTCTTGTTCGAATATTCGCCGGACCTCACAAAGGATGATAGGTCAGCGGGCTGGATCTCCTTGGTCGGAAGTATGTCCAGCATTTCCTGTGCGCCGCGTGACACATTGCCGTAACCTGCAAATCCAACGACCAGCGGCCCGATGGATTCAGGATACCCCTCGGTCTCGATCCACTTGCCCACGACCTCCAGGGCGGCCTCGGCCTCTTCCAGGCTATTGTAATCCAATGGTCTTTTCAGCCCGAGCAAGGGAGTGGTGACACCCTCCCATTTCAGTCTCCTTCCATAGGTGTAAAGGGTCTCGATCATGCCGGCCAGTCCAGCATAGTTACCGAAGAAGATGAGTCTTTGATCCTTGTCATTGGTCACCTTCTCATAGTCCATGAGAGTGCCCTTGGTATCCAGTATATTCTGGAGCAGGGGCATATTGTAATTCTGGCCCTTGATGGTGTGGGAAAAGAAAATATAAGCCTGGTCATCGATCAAGAAAGGTATGGGAAATTCCTTGACCCCGAGGACGACATCGCAGTTAGACAGGTCCTCCTGTATTGTGGCTCCTGCCTGTGTATATTCCTCATCCTTGAAAATACGAATATCCGATGGCTGGATAAAGACCTGGATGCCCTGTTGTACCAGTTCCTTCACTTGCATAGGGATCAGTGGCACTCGTCTCTCCCATTCATTCTTGTCCTCTCGTCTAATTCCTATGATATTCGTCATGGTATTTCCTCTATGTGAGGGAGATATAAATGATGGATAAAAAGGTAATGGAATCATTTCATCCTAGCAGGGCTGTGTTTCATAATCGTCAATGGTACTGGCCATAAAAACAGATAAGATTATGTTATGAGGAGGTGTAATAACAAGTACATTATCACAATACACATAAGAAGGTATATCTATCGGGATTAAGAATATGTTATTTTGGAGATATAAAGTGGAATGCCGTGGAACAGTTATTTTAGGATATTTCAAGTACATCAAGAAGACCTGGGGAGTAGGCGGGGTGGACGAGTGTACGACCGCTCTCAAGATAGACCTAGCCAATATCAAGGAAGGAAAATGGTATGACATACAATATAGCGAGTTGATCCTTCAATGGATAAACGACAATAAAGGCCCGGAGTTCGTTATCAAGGCTGGCACACATACCGTGAAGGACCAGGGCATGTTCTCTTATATTGTCAGGTTCGCGAATATCAAAAGTATTTTAAAGCGTGCCCAGGAAAGTCATAAGGAAGTTTTCAAGACCGGCTCAATGAAGGTTAGTATCAGGGACAATAGTGCCACCATCAAGATGACGGACACGGCCATAAGTGATTATTCATGTCTGGCATGGAAGGGCTGTTTCATCGGCACACTGGAGATGACCAATACCAAGGGAACCGTGAATGAGACACAATGCCAGCGAAAGGATGCCAGCCATTGTGTATTTGAGATGACGTGGGAATAATACCATTGTAGACTTTATTGGACATGCACGAAAACAATTGTTTATATGTGGGCTGCAATGTAGGGCAGATGACCACCATCGACCTTCTGAAGGAACTTATTTCGATTCCCAGCATATTGGGAGATACCGAGAAGATAGAGAACTTTGTCGCAAGCCAGATCTCAGATATTGCAGACCTGGAGTTCATACACGTTCCTGGAAAAGGAAGATGCGTACTCGCCACCGTAGAGCAGGATCCAAACCTCCCGACCATATTTATCAATGGACATCTGGACACCGTGGAGGTATGTAATGGTTGGACCTATGACCCGTTCAAGCCCAGAGTGGACGGGGACCGCCTTTACGGCCTTGGGAGCGCGGACATGAAGGCGGGAGTGGCTGTGAGCATCGAAGTGTTCAGGAAAGCCGCGGAAAGGGGCCTGAATGTAATATTTGCAGGAACCATCGACGAGGAGGGAGACTCGGCCGGAGCCTTTGCCCTCAAGGATCTGGGAATTAAAGCAGATATCTGCCTGATAACCGAGCCCAGCAATGAGAAGGTGATGCTCGGCTGCCGCGGCAGATACGTCGTGGATGTCGATGTGAGGGGAAAGAGTGCCCACGGGGCCGTACCCGAGAAAGGGGTCAATGCGATCACAGAGGCTGGAAGATTACTGGCTAGACTGGACGAGTTGCCATTGAAGGAACATGATATCCTCGGCAGAGGATCAGTATGCCCGCTCGGAATTGCGGGTGGGACGAGAACACTATCTGTACCAGAGGAATGCCGCATCGTGCTTGACCGTCATGTGGTGCCTGGAGAGACCAAAGAAACAGTTGTGGAGGATATACGAAACCTTGCCAGTTCTCTGAAAAGCCAGGCTGTATTTTCAATTGGCCTGAACAAAGAGAGGCAAACACCTTTCCTCGAGCCCTATATCACCTCGAAAAATGGATTGGTGAAACAATTCATGGAGGCTGTAAGAGAGGATATCACCTACGGCAAGTCGGTGGGGGATTACAATGTGTTCTCAACAATTGCTCCGACCATTGTGCATGGACCCATTGGTGATAACTGGCACAGCCCGGATGAATGGGTCAGCATCTCGTCAGTTGAAAGAGTGATGGAGAATTATATCAGGTTCCTTGACACCTTTAAGGCTTGACCGATCCAGACATCGAGATTTCGAGATATCCCGATCTATTGAATATCCAAAAACACCTGTTAATTGAAATATTATTGAACGATCGTTGGAATATAGTATATATTATGTAGATACATTTATCTATGAATTGATATTCAACCCTCATAACACAAGTTTGACATTCGCTCATATAATGATCTATGAGTTTGGTTCGACCAAACTCAGAAAATGTCAAGCTTGGATCAAAAAGGTGCTATTATGAAAGCGTTCAAAGCAACAGGAACTTTCCTCATGGGCAAGGACATACAGCCTTTCTCAAAAGAAGTGGCCGCCAAGGATAAGAATGAAGCAGAGGAACTTGTATATTCCATAATGGGAAGTAAGCATAATGTCAAGAGATTCAGGATCGATATCGAGAAGTTAGTTCCCATCAAGGATGATGAGATAACCGACCAGGTCATCGCCTATAAGATCAAAGAGGCTAAATAATGAAAGATGATGAGATCCAGCAGGCCAGTGCAGAGTTGGAAGCCATCAGAGGACAGATGGAAGGCCTCAAACAGCAAGAGGAACTGCTCCGCAATCTCAATAATGAATATATGAGAGCCAGAGACACATTACTTGACCTGGGAAATAGAAAAAAGGGTGATGAGATACTGGTTCCCATCGGTGGCAATTATTTTATCTTCGCCAAAGTGGATGAACCGGGCAAGGCCATCGGTAGTCTGGGAATGAACCTGGCAGCCGAAGAGTCAACAGAATCCGCTGTCGAAAGACTGGACAAGAGGATAGCCGAGCTCAGCGACGCGGGCACCAAGATCGCCCAGTCAATGCAGGAGCTGGATGCAAAGGGTGCGAACCTGACAAACATGCTCCAGGCCGCCTACGCTCAAGGCCCCAAATAATAGTGAGAAGTGTCCACGATGTTCAAGTTCCTCAAGGACAAGCTGAGTGGTTTCAGGAAGCAGACCACGGAAGAATTTTCAGGACCAGCAATATCTGAAGATGATGGTAAGCGCATCAAGGAGAGCAGGCTGGACGATATATTATGGGATCTTGAAGTTGGCCTTATGGAGGCAGATGTCGCCATCGAGGTAATTGAAGAATTGAAGGAGAACCTCAAAGCAGACCTTCTGAACAAACGGGTCAAGAGGGGTGCGGACTTCGAAAAGGCCATAAACGAAAGCTTGAAAACCTCCATTACCAAGATACTGGAGACCGCCACCATAGACTTCGATGACTTCATCCAGAACACTGAAAAACCGGCTATCATAATGTTCGTGGGGGTCAATGGCACGGGAAAGACCACAACCATAGCTCGGATCGCTCACAGACTGAAAAAACAGGGCAAGTCATGCGTTCTGGCCGCGGGAGACACTTTCAGGGCCGGGGCAATAGAGCAATTGACAATTCATGCAGATAATCTGGGGATGAAGATCATCAAGCATCAGGCTGGAGGAGATCCAGCCGCAGTAGCATACGATGCTGTTGAGCATGCGAAGGCCAGGTTCAAGGATATTGTTCTCATCGATACAGCCGGAAGAATGCAGACCAATATCAATCTCATGGACGAGATGAAGAAGATAAGAAAGGTCGTCGAGCCGGACATGACCATATTCGTTGGCGACTCACTTGCGGGTAATGATGCAGTTGAGCAGGCCAGGAAGTTCGACGAGGCCATTGGACTTGACACGGCCATTCTCACCAAGATAG
>JAGLQE010000287.1 GCA_023137005.1 Thermoplasmata archaeon | reverse complement strand
TGGGATACCACCATGAATCCCGAAACACGTGTGTTCCTCAAGGTATCCATCACGGATGCGGTCCTGGCCGACCAGATGTTCACAATATTGATGGGCGATGAAGTGGAGCCGCGGAGAGCCTTCATAATGGAGCATGCCAGCGAGGTGGAGAATCTCGATATTTAGATTTGATTGACATTCAGAGGATTGAAGAAAATGGCAGACATGGAAATAAACGAGGAAACATTGGGGAGGCGCGAGATCCCGAAACCCATAGAGGAAGAGATGAAGAAATGCTATATCGACTATGCAATGAGTGTCATTGTCGGTAGGGCTCTTCCCGATGTCCGTGATGGACTCAAGCCCGCCCACCGTCGTTTGCTGTATGGAATGAACGATCTTGGCCTGGGACACAGTCGTCCCTACAAGAAATCAGTTCGTGTCGTCGGTGATGTACTGGGTAAGTACCACCCCCATGGTGATCAGGCCCTGTACGGTACGCTGGTCAGGATGGCACAGCCCTTCTCTCTAAGATACATGCTCATAGATGGACAGGGTAATTTCGGTAGCGTTGATGGTGACAGCGCGGCGGCCATGCGTTATACAGAATGTAGAATGCGCAGGACGGCCGAGGAAATGCTGGCCGACATAGATAAGGAGACCGTGAATTTCGTGGACAACTTCGACGGCAGTCTACAGGAGCCCACAGTTCTTCCATCCAGAATTCCAAATCTTGTGATCAATGGATCATCGGGTATCGCGGTGGGAATGGCCACCAATATGCCCCCTCACAATCTTTCGGAGGTCGTGGACGGCCTCACCTTCATGATAGACGAACCCGAATGTGAAGTAGCGGATCTGATGGAATATATCCAGGCCCCGGACTTCCCAACCGGAGGAACCATATACGGTATGGCTGGGATAGTCGAGGCCTATAATACTGGCCGCGGGCGTATTCGAATAAGGGGCAAGAGCCACATAGAGGAGATGGACGGCGGAAAGAGCCGGATAATCATCACCGAGATACCCTACCAGGTCAATAAATCCAGACTCATCGAGACCATTGCGGACCTTGTGAAGAACAAGAAGGTCGAAGGAATAGTCGATCTGCGTGATGAGAGCGATAGGAAGGGTATGAGAATAGTCGTGGAGCTGAAAAGAGGCACGATCGAGGAAGTTGTTCTCAATATCCTATTCAAGCACACACAGTTGCAGACCACTTTCGGCATAATCAATCTCGCACTGGTCGACAATGAACCAAAGGTCATGAACCTGAAGACCCTTCTCGTACACTGGTTGGAACACAGAAAGGAGATCATAACCAGAAGCACGGGTTTCGATCTCAAGAAAGCGAAGGCTAGGGCCCACATACTTGAGGGATTGATCATCGCACTGGACAATATCGACAAGATCATCGACCTCATCCGGAAATCCAAGAGCGTGGAGGAAGCGCGCGAGGGCTTGATGGGTAATTTCATGCTGTCCATAGAACAGGCGAAAGCCATTTTGGACATGCGTCTCCAGAAATTATCAGGTATGGAAAGGCAGGCTGTGAAGGACGAATATTCCACACTGCTCAATGTGATAACCGATCTCAATGACATACTCGACACACCAGAAAGAGTATTACAGATCATTAAGGATGAATTACAGGAGATCAAGACCAAATACGGTGATGGGAGGAAGACCGATATAATTGTTCACGCCGATGACATGGACATCGAGGACCTGATCCCCGAAGAGGATATCGTCATCTCAATGACCCAGACCGGGTACATTAAGAGATTGAGCCTGGACACCTACAAGCAACAGCGCAGGGGAGGTGTTGGCCTTATCGGTATGGAGACCAAGGACGAGGACTTCATAACCAATATGTACGTCACATCCACCCACAATTTCATGTTATTCTTCACCAATAAAGGCAGAGTGCACTGGCTCAAGGGCTACAGGATACCCATTGGCGGGCGCCATGCAAAGGGCAAGGCCATCATCAATCTACTACCCAGATTGGAGGAGGATGAATACGTTCAGACCGCCATGCCAGTGAAGGAGTTCGATGAGAACCATTTCCTAATATTCTCCACCAAGAAGGGCATCATCAAGAAGACCCGACTTTCAGCTTACAAGCGCCCCCGCGTCACAGGCATCTGGGCTGTTAAGCTAAGGGATGATGACGAGCTGGTCAGGGTGGCCATGACCGATGGCTCCAAAGAGATCATCCTCGCATCCAAGAAGGGGCAGGCCGTGAGGTTCGACGAAGGACTTGTCAGAACCGTGTCAAGGCACTCCATCGGTGTCAAGGGAATGACACTGGC
>JAGLQE010000286.1 GCA_023137005.1 Thermoplasmata archaeon | reverse complement strand
ATTCAGGTTCCTCGACAGGAGCAGCCACAATAGGGATAGTAGCTCCACACAGGAAACACTCATCTGAGCCATTATCCTGAAGGGCGCCACACTCAGGGCACTCATTATGCTCTTCCTCGATAGCAGCATCAATGAGGATATCTTCATCCAATTCAGGCTTGTCCTCAATTGGTAACTCTGGCTCCAGGGTCTCAATTGAAATATCTAGTACAGGGATAGTAGCTCCACATAGGAAGCATTCATCTGAGCCATTATCCTGAAGCGCACCACATTCCGGGCACTCATTATGAGGCTCCTCCGGGGTCTCGACAGCATCCAGCTCGGCATCCACGTCGCCCAGGGAAAGACCAATGTCCTCTCCACAGACACTGCACTTGCCTGTATCGACCTTTACGAAAGCACCGCATGAGACACATTCAACCTCGTCCATAGCACCGCGGAGATTGACATCTCCAATATCCTCTCCAAGCACTTCTTCTGCTATTGCCCCACAGATGGGGCAAAGAGTATCGTAGCGGTTCATGAAAGCGCCGCATGCCTGACAGGTCTTGGACTCATCATGTTCCGGCATCCTCAGTCGCCTCCAGTGTCAATATAACTGCCACAGACCGGGCATTCCTTTGAGCCAGGTTCGATCGTTGAGGAGCATTCGGGGCATTCGAATAATGCATCAGGCTCCTTATTGATATCCATATCTAGCTCTCCGCCCAGGCCATCACCGTCCAGCTCAAGTTCTGATTCCATGGACTCCAGAACATCAAGGTTATCCGGAGTGAACTCAGGCTCTTCGATCACTGGTACTTCAGGCTCTTCCTCCTTCAGTTCCAGGCTGTCCATGATGAGTTGATCCTCCTCATTGAACTCACCCTCGATGACCTCCTCGGTTTCCTCGACCGTGACCTCTTCGATGTATTCTCCATCGATCGGATCGGCTTCTGAGAATTCATCATCCAGTACCTCCTCATCAAAGCCCTCGGCCTCGAATTCCACTCCACATACACTGCACTCGATATCGAATATACTTGTAGGGGCACTGCAATTTGGACATTCGGCCACGTCTTCGATCTCTCCCATGACATCCGAGATACGAACTTCGGTCTCTGGTTCCTCTTCTTCTGGTACTGGAAGTAGCTCGCTTTCTTTTATGTGTATACCACAACTGGGACAATCCACTTCCCTATCCCTCTTAAAGGACCATGCGAACAGCACTAGCCCGACGATGAAGATTGTAACACCCACGGCACCGAGCATGGAATCCACTCTGCCATAGCCTAGGTACATATCGCCCAATGGTGACCATCTGGCAACATTATGAACATATGAAATGAATGCGAATCCGAAATCTCCGATCAGGATAAGGATCAAGCCTCCCCAGAACTTCCATTTCCAGCTGGTGTCCGGCCCATCTATCACATCCTCAATAAGATAGATATTACCACAATCATTACATGATACCATATCACCCTTCTGGGGAGTGAATTCACTGCAACCACAACTTGGACAGCCATCTGATTTTTCAGGTTCCTCTTCAATTGGGGATACAGCCTCTCCACAGGCTTCACAAACCTCGGCATCCTGGCTCAGAGCGGCATCGCATGTCTTGCAGAATTGTCCATCATCTACATCATCATCTACATCATCGGCAAATATATCG
>JAGLQE010000285.1 GCA_023137005.1 Thermoplasmata archaeon | reverse complement strand
CCAGATGTCACATCCAGCCATATCTCGATAACAATGGCATCGCCATCGGCTACTATGTTTCCTGTCAGAGTATCGGTCCATGTGTACAAAGCACTGGTATCTGTAATATCAGCATCATCCAATATGGTTGTATCAAGCAATGTGGCTTCAGAGTATACCTTAGCGAATAATCTTCCGGTACATGAGGGATCTGACACATATCCATGAACGTCGAAGGTCCATACTCCGTCAATGAAATCAAATGCCATGAAGGTGTTTGTCGTTGTCCAGGCTCCTATAAGAATAGGCCCTGTTCCTGGTATTCCGGCAGTTGTCTGGAACTGCGGTGAGATCTCGACCGGCATCATGTTAAGATCAAAGGGTCCATCAGCCTGGAAGAACCATTCATCATTCCATATATTATTGATAGAGAAGGCGGTGAAGGATGCCTCTGTTCCTCTCGCACCCGTGCTGTCCACTGCCTCAACCATTATCTTATAGTTGACACCATCGGCCACACCAGGTGTCCAGACATATGTGCTGGACCCTGATGGGTCATTGATGAAGCCATTGGTTATCGGGTTCCATGTATTACCACCATCGTCACTGTAGTTTAGATATATGAAAAGGTTCTGGGCCAGGTCTTCGATATCTGTCGCATCCCATGCTATTGTTACGGCTCCGCTTTCAATGATGTCTACAGTATTGGGGTATGTCAATGTCACGTCTGGGGCCATGGTAATATCCAGGATATAAATGGTTACAGATGCTGGTTCTCCCCAGTTACCCTGGGAATCCACTCCGTGCACCCAAATCGTATGTTCACCAAGTGCCCAGCCGGTCGTATCACCAGTTGCTATTACTGCTTCGGTTGGATTGTCAAAGGAGCCATCCAGAGCTGTCATCGGCTCTCCTGGCCAGCTCGGGAATGCGCCCTCGCACCATTCTGCGGCGGCAATATCTGAATATCCTGTGCTGATATCATTGATATTTGCGGTTATCTCAATGGGCCAGCCCTGTCCTGCAGGGTTTGGATCAACATGTACTCCTGATGCCTCGGGCCCCCATACATCGGTCTCGCTTTCCCAGTTAGCCTTGTAAACTCTGAGCCAGATATCCATATTTCCGGTTTCCAGGTCCTTATCATATGAATGATAGGCCTGGTACATCCAAGCTCCTAGTGAATCCCCGGATTGATGGCCCTTGGAATATGAATCACCCGTGATATCCAGTTCACTCCAGGTATTGAACCCGTCGTCCGAGACTTGGTTGATAACATTGTGGAAACCGTATGGTGTGGTCTTTTCAAGGTACTGGGGCCAAATATATGTGGTTCCTCCTTCCTCAGTGGCATCGATGTCCAGTATAGCTCTGTTGCCATAATCAACATCAGAAATATTTCCGGCCATGGGGCCACTGGGCGTACTCCAGGTAGCACCCAGGTCATCCGAATACACGATCCATCCTAACCTCGGGCCAGTATTCGCATAGGTATCAACACTCCGGGTATAGAAACAGTACCATCTGTTGCTTGAGGCTCCCTCACTGGTGGCCACGCCTGCCGGATACATGCCCTCGTCTGTAAATGAAAGCTCCAAGATCGGTGCCCCAATATCCCAGACCCCATCATAATATATGAAATAAGGCTCCCTGTCTGGCGGTGAAGGCCATCTATAATAGAAATAGACAACAACATTGTCCAGCTTGTCAACAAAAGCATTAGGGAAGAAATAGTATTTTCCATCATCAGGTGAAACCTGTACTGCAGCACCCCATGTTACACCGCCGTCTGTAGATATTTTGGCGAATGTGCTGATGCCCACCATCACACCAGCAGAATATTCCGAGCTCTCAACGATCATGATGACCTCATCCGTGGTCTCACGACAGCATACCATCGTTGCCCGCCACATATCGTCATATGCTGGGTTGTCACCAACATCGTACGCGGTCACTGTGTTCCAATTAGTGTATGGTGGATCAGCCCATGAACTCTGTGTCCATGCTCCATCCCAATCCGAGAAATCAGTGGGATCCCAGCCTCGCCAGGATATGAATACCCTATCCTCGTATGTTCCACCTGGCATGTGTGTTATCCTGATATCCTCGGGGTTATCAGCCAGGGTACTTACCTGGGTGTGGGTCCACGATGCAGTTCCAGTGGTCAGGTCATCCGTGCTATGGGATACGAATACCCTGTTCCCATAGTCTTTACCTTCCTCTGAAGTGTAGGCAATAAGGGTCTGGTTGGTTCCAGAGGAATTGGTGAAGGTCAAGATCGAAGGGCGGGATTGCGCCATCTTGTTATCAGTTACCTGATAGGTCAGTGGTAGACCTGCGCCAATGACATCCACCCTTATGGTCAATCTGTCCTCTATCGCAGGGGTGGTTGGGTCAAGGAGTGATCCAGCACTTATCGTGAACTCGTGAGTGCCTATTGCGGCAGTCGGGGATGTGGTGATCTGTACGATGAGATCACAGCTCTCGTTCGAAGCCAATATCATTGGACTCCCCTCTGAATAAGTGATCGTGAGGTCAGCATCTGAATTATCTGAGAATTGAATATTGTCTGAATTCGTGCCGAAGTTCAATAATTCAATTGGAAGGGCAATAGTACCACCCTGGGAGCATTGCATGGTTGTCGGATGGTCGGTTGTAAGTTCCACATGATGATCATCCTGGGTTCCGGTGTCCGCTCCCCATGCAACAGCGAAGTTCGGAGCATCTGGAGTACTGTCACTTCGAACCGTCACAGTCCACTGGCCTATCTCCGGTTTTTCTACAAAGACAGCTTCAACATTGTTGATATCATCGTCATTGTCACCATCTGTATCATAATCAAAGCCATAGGGCGCGGTCGTTGGGCTTCCAAAGGTATTCCAGGTATTTGCATCCGGGTTTGGATGTGACCAGTCATCATTGTCTCCGATCTGGTCAAAGCAGTTGCCCTTGTACACGACACCGCTTGGTGATGTGACCTCCAGCTCGTAGTCATTGCTCATTACGTCTCCAGCTGGCATTTCCCAGCTGACCATTACTTTCAATGGTACTCTGTCTGATTTGATGAAGGTATTTGCTCCCCCATCTGCTGAAAGATCCCAGGTCTGCCCAGTTGCTAAGCTTCCCTCAGCCCACTGATTGACCCTTGGGGCATCCGGGAGTATGGAGTTCTTGACATTCACTCTCCCCCATCCATCCTGATAGCTTGGATAACCATAACCCATGTCATCAGCGCCATTGAGCATGATGGTTTTCACAAGAACAGCATTTGGGTCTCCCATTCCCTCCACATCGATTAGATACTGCCTGATCAAAGCGGCAGAGCCAGCAACAAAGCCTAATTTGGCACTTGAGGCTACTATTTTGGAATAATCTGAAGTGAGAGTATTGTAGCTGTTGTAGCCAGGTATATCATTTCCTGGGTCTTGAAGGCCCCAGCTGGCTTTCGTGGATATTACATTGGTAGCTGCCGCGGTAATGTCGGGCTTTATCCTGCCAGTTATCATCGGGCCTCTTGAGGTGCCTTCCCACAGGGCCTTCGGATCATCAGATATGCTATCCAATTCCGGATGGTAGCTTTCTGAGCCTCCGACCATCAATCCATTCCAGGAACTACCCCCACCAGATATGGTCCTCGGCCCAGGTCCTGAATTGCCAGTCGGCCAAACTATCAGAGTTGTGGGGTTGGCATTCATTGTTGTATCTGTTGTCAGAGAGTCAGCATCATAATCAGCTGATGGTGTGCCTGCTGGCCCCCATGGATTTGCGATCACCCTCGCGCCGGTACTGATCATCTGGACCCAGTCACCAGTACCAATTGTGTTGTCAGAGAGAAGCTCCCCCTCTGGGCACACTCCAGCATAACCATTGTAATACCTGTCAGCTGTTGACAGTCCTTCTACGGTCTCATAGCAAAAACCATTGCCTATCATGGTCCCGGCGTACATGGTCGCATATTCGGAGCCACTGGAGCCGAACTGCGTGACCCTTGCACCAGCTCCATCTCGAAGGTCTGGATGGTTCACATCCACATCAGCCCCTGTCAATCCCATTATCTGATTTGTCCCCAGAAGGAATGTTCCCAGACCATTGTTCTCCGGGTACCAGACATCCTCCAGTCCCATGAAATGACCGGCCATATCATTGGCCGGAACAGGCCCTGGTCCGGCATCCAATATGATCGGATCGATATCGGATTCCAAGCCACCAATAAGCCCAGCATTAAGTGATGTTATCATGAACAAAGCAATGATGATTACAGTAATTCTGTTATAATTCATTCTCCCTGGCCCACTTCTCCTCTCTTCCCTCTCATCCATGTCGATCCCTCAAGTCCTGCTTCCCATCAGGTCAGAGGTGGAAAATCTAGTGTAGCCTACCTTATCCAGTATTATGATTAAACGAAGTTTGCCCACTTCTGCCCTTGCTTGTGTATATTATCTTAAGATTACTTAAACATATTGTTAGCTAAGCTAATTGTAAAATATATCAAATATAAAACATAAAACGCGCATCTCGAACCAACCTCTTCAATCACTGGTTTTATGTAGCGGTTGATAAAAAAGATGCGTAATACATCAATTAGAAAACACGCATCTTAAAAAATAAATGAAAGGGGGGGAAGGCTGGATGCCCTCCCCATTGTCTGTAAGGTAGACTCTCTTCCTACGGTATTACCAATACACCGCCATTGGCGACTATCACCCAGTAGGCCTGTCCCTGGTAGAAGAACTCGCCATTGAGCATCTCTATCATGTCATAGGGCTGGGCAGGATCGAACCTCTCCACCTTGAGGATATCTACGCCAAGATTGGCGAGCTTCAGGTCCAGAAGTGAGTAGGTCCCGTCCTCCGTGGTGGCCCATCCTATTATGTTCCACCCGGCTTGGACTGCTATTCCGCCACCCGAGGTACTTGCTCCGGTCACCCTGATGAAGCCGTCTCCCACGGTGTCAATGAAGATCCAGACCCCCATGGTCTCATCCACATTTGTCAGGCTCTGTGTTCCACCATAGTCCGGATTGTAGCCCTTCCAGTGGTTTACTGTGTCTGTTGCATCATATGACAACATTCTGGTCCATGTGGTGTCACCGTCCAGGTCCGTGAAGATATTGGGGATCGAGGTGTCAGCGGGTATGAAGGGCGTGGATATGAAGTTCCATCCGGCAATCACCGGTATCAAGAACTCCGGCCCTGTTACGGTCACTGACACTGTGGTCACGGTTCCCCAGCCACTAGGCGAGTTGCCGCGTACGCTTATCACATACACTCCTGGCATCCAGCCACTGGTGTCCACGGTCGCCGTCACACCTTCGTATGGTCCGTCCCATGCCGCGTCATCTGGCAATGCGATGGCAGTACCAAGTCCCACACCTGGATCCACTCCCTCGAAGTACTCTGCCCCTGTAAGGAAGACAAGGTTCCCATCGGTGGTGGTATTGTCCGATACATTGGCCGTTAGAACGATATTGGGAGTGCCTGCCGGTATGCTCAGTGTGGTTATTCCATCGGTCTTTGCATCTGTTGTGTTTGGAGATGCATCAAACTTGGACACGATGAGAGATGATGGTATGCTGTCGTATAGCCCGTCAGTGGCTACCACGTAGTACCAGCTGTTCCCGGGAGCCAGCATCTCACCAGCATCCACGTACTGTGCTTCGCCAGCTCCTGCACTTCCAATATAGATATAGGGTCCTTCATACCACAGCCCAGCCACCTCATTGGCCCTGTAGATATCATAGCCAGTTACATCATTTGCTCCGGCTCCGTCATCGGCTGATAGTGTCCAGGTGATGATCAGATCATCCGCACTGGTCGTTGTGGTTGAATCAACATACATTTCGTCAATGCTCACGATATCGGCAGTTGTTGAATCAGCTAGGTCCGTGTCCCTCACAGCAACATAGAAGGGTCCGGTATATCCGGCTCCAAGGTCATATGACAGCTGGTCCAGGCCTGGTGTGGTGTCCGTGAACATGAGGACTTCCTCACCTGCAAAGGCTCCTGTTGTGGAGTAGTAGTATGCGAAGTTGTCATCTCCAGCATAGCCAACTGTTGCGTAGAACATGTGGGTCGTGGCAGAAGTGACATCCTCGAAGGTCCACTGATGCTCAAGGCTGTAGGCACTGGTAACTGGGAAGCTGGCTTCCAGAGTGATGTCATCAAAGGCGATATCATCCTGCGTACCGCTCCCTGCACAGTTCAGCCTGAAGGCGAATCCGTTCACAAGGTCTGCGGCCACCAGTTGATAGCTGACCGTGTGCCATGCTTGTACGGTGTTTTCCTCGGCATAGACCTGGATCCATGCACCTCCACTATTACGTGTTACCTCCATTCTCCAACCTTCATTGGCATCCACATCCACATACGCTGACAGGTTGATGTATCCGTCCGTGACAGTGCTCAGGTCGAACCAGTTGTTGCCATTGTTGTAGTGAGCGACAGCCCATTGACCAGCCCAGTCATCATCACAGTCCGTGAAGAATAGGGCGTTCGGTGTCGCAACTCCTGCATAATCTCCAACCTGAATATCTGGAAGATCTGCTGCGGCTTCTGCAACATCCCACCATTCATCCGAGGCATCGGCATCAGGATCATTATCATCTCCCTGCCAACCAGCATCTGTTGCCTGTGAGAAGGTCTCGGTGAATAGGCGTGTCCATCCTCCAGCGCTCACTAGGTTCTCGGTTATATCCTCGGTCACCGCATCTGCTGGCATGTGAGTGGAGGTATGATCATTGGTCACTCCATTGTTCTCGATAGCTGTTTCTCCGGTGGTCTGCTGATACATGGTCGTGCTTCCTCCGCCTGGCATGGTTGCCATATCAGTTGGCGGTGCTGGTGGCAGTGAGTTCACTGTGTTTATGGTCACGATGGTCTCATTGTTGGTCGCCACTGCATCACCAGGTAGCATGGTCATCACTGAGATCTCATACTGTGCCTGGTCTGCGAAGTTGTAGTTCCATGATATTGGTTCCGTCTCTAACTGTGCCAGTGTCAGGGTATTGGGCTTGACATCCAGGAATAAGCTTCCCAGTCCGGCCGTGGTCTTGGATATTCTAATATCATCTATGTCCCAACCAGTTTGAGCAGCCCCTCCATCGTAATCATCAGTACCAACATGATACCTGATCCAGACAGTGGCATCACCAACATACGCCGATAGATCACACGAATCCTCGATCCAGCCACCACTGTCATCCACATAAGCATCCAGGCCACCAAGTGGGTTATTATAAGCAGTGTCAAGAACGCCGCCATAACCAGCGGTCGGTGTCAGTTGTGTCCATGCTGCTCCATCTGCACTGGCCTCGACAATGCCGCCATCATAGCTGGGTGCTTCCCAACCATATTGATGCCACCATTTCCATTCCGCGCTTACATAAGGTCCTGAGAGATCGAATGGGCCATATTCAAGTATTTCCTCCTGAGGTGTTATGCCAGCATATGGAGGGAACTCCCATGAGGCTACCCCGCTGTGCCCGTCAGCTCCTATTTGCCAAGAAAGCTCGGGTGTCCATTCGGGCAATGCGCCACTCTCAACATCATCATTGAGAACAAATACGGTAGAACCAAGGTGATTGATCTCGCATTTGACATCAAAAGGTGCCTGAGTGGTTGTTCCCATATTGCCAACCGTGGCATCTATATCACGGTATCCCCATTCATAGGTCGCGCCATCCACCAGGGAGTCAATTGATAATGCTCCCACATCATCGGGAGGTGCGACATACATGTCATAGGGTGCGATATTATTGTTCTCATTGGATTCTGCAATGACATCCAGATGGTCCGGTATTATACAGAGTGCATTGTATCCAGCATACCCTGTTGTATCCCAGTTGTATATGAAGTTGTAGGATGAGCCTGCGGCCATTGGTCCTGCATCATGTGTATCTATCAATGCACCGCCACTTGTTGGGTCTCCATCATAAATACCCACGATCACATTTGCTCCAGAAGCTCCGTTCCCGGCATTCTCTATCGTGATGTCCAGAGGCACAGTGTCTCCGTCATTGGGTGCGACGCTGTAATTCAGCCATGCATAAACCGTACATCCGTCCCACAGGTCCCAGCCATCGATATTAACATCACCGGTCACCGGGTCCACAGGAGTGGTCGGGTCAAGCCATGGGTTGAGTTCCCACCAGAATCCGCCTTCGTCCACCCAGAAATTGTAGTCCAATATATTGGTGTAACCGCAGTTGAAGGTCATGCCGGTAGTAGCACCAGTCCAAACGCTCTCATTGACTGCCTGTCCAGAGCTGAATACATCAGATGCTTGAATGGCCAGGTCGGGGCCCACATCTTCAAAGTCATAGTAAACGGACTGGTGGACCTCCATGGTATCCTCGTCATATATGTAGGCCACTACGCCAAGCTCGCTCTGGGTCCATGCGGGTCTTGGAGCTCCCCCTAGGATAGGTGCTTTGTCAGCTGGGTTCCTTGCGAAACCCACATCTTGATAGAAGACTGATTCTCCCCTGTCAACCAGGAAGCCGTCCAGTGCGTCATCCAGACCCACCCATTGCTGCAGGGAGTATCTTATGTGGTAATCCTTGTCAACGTAGGTCGTGTCACCAGCTCCTCCACCTGTGTGGCGGTAGGCATTGTTCCTTGTCTCTACAACATCATAATCGTCCACGATGAAGAAAGCCACCATGTACTTGGAAGAGTCATAGCCTAGGTCCTGGAGATTTCCAATGGCCGATATCTGTAGGGTGATATTACCATCCTCTGTTCCGGCAGCATAGGACCCATTGAGGGTCATGGTGAAATCACTTGGGTTTAGCAGCCTATCATTGATGAGGGGCTCCATACATGTTGTTCCCAGGCCTAGTGCTGCATCATCCCACCTAGCATCGGATGTCGAATCACAGTCTGCATAGAAGGGTTCTTCCTCTCCTGATATTGCACCTCCAGCTCCACCATCTATGGCGAAACTGCCGGCCTTGACCAGGTCATAGTCATCTCCAGTAGTATCGGAATTCAATAATATCGGGAAATTGTCCAGACCCTGTGGTGGGCCCCAATATTCCCTGAAGCCTGCATCACAGGCCGGATCACTGGCCGCGCCCACGAGCCACATATTGCTTCCAGGACTGTATTCATGGTCTGTTACACCATAATATAATGGATTGATGAAGGTATTATCATACCATGAGTTCAATTCCATAATGACGACCTCGTTCCTGGTATAGGTATTGGCCGCCATGTTTCCCGCGTACAGGTAGGATGGCACGAAAGACCCATTGTCTATTCCGGATCCGATCTCCAATAGCACTGTCCTTTCTGTGTCCACAGCTGGAAATAGTGATGCTGTTGTCACAGGTTGCTCGGGTGCCGCGGTTATGCGGTCATCCCTGAACTGTCCCATATTTCCCACCATCTCAGCAGATCCCTGGATGGCCACTTTATCCATGTCCAGTGGTATTACATTGGCCTTGAAAGATTTCTCACTTGTTCCTGGAAGTTGTTGTGTGTCATCCGCCGCAAGGCCCATTCCTACTAGACTAGAAAGCGATGCCATTAGCATCGCGATGATCACAATACTCGCCCCAATTCTTTTATTTGTATAATTGCCCATTGTATCATTCCTCATTTAAATTTACTATTCCCCATTACTTATTTTTGAAGTTAAAATTGTATATTGGAACATGTCTTATTTATAACCTTTCTATTAATATATTATGGGTTTTTTATAATATATAAGCCTTTGTATTGTGTGGTATATATATGTTTTGATTGGCTTGATATTATTTCTTTTGCGCCTAAAATGATGTTAACTATATATTATTTGAAGATTTATAGTATATAAATGTTCTTATATGCTCTTTAAATACCTTTCCCTCTGCCAATGGCCCTTTATCACTATCTTATATATTAATATAGTATTGGATAATTATAGTATATAAACATTTTGCTTAGATATATAAATATATTTCGACTGGCTATATGATATTTGCATATCATGATCTATTATCCATCATGGAATACCTGGCTGGTCCTTGACTGATAAGTCAGTATGGAAAAAAGGTAAATGGGGGAGGGCTTGGCCACCCTCCCATTATCTATCACTCATCCCTATGGTATGTTCAATACACCAGCATTTGTGGCAAATACCCAGTATGCCTGTCCCTGGAAGAAGAACTCGGCATCGAGCATGTTCACAAGGTCATAGGGCTGTGCGGGGTCGAACCTCTCTACATTGGTTATTCCAATACCCAGATTGTCATTCTTCAGATCCAGAAGTGAGTAGGTCCCGTCCTCCGTGGTGGCCCATCCTATTATGCTCCATCCGGCCTGGACAGCTATTCCGCCGCCCGAGGTGATTGTTCCACCCACCCTGATGAAGCCGTCTCCCACTGTGGTCACGAATATCCAGACTCCCATGGTCTCATCCACATTGGTCAGGCTCTGTGTTCCACCATAGT
>JAGLQE010000284.1 GCA_023137005.1 Thermoplasmata archaeon | reverse complement strand
CTATAACAGGAAAGGTCATTCCTCCGCCCCACATTCCACCACCGGGTGAAAGCTTTCTTTCAAAGATAACTACCTTCTTCCCTGCATCAGCCAGATATTTCGCTGCCACCATGCCTGCTGGACCAGCTCCGGCTATGGCCACATCGATGCTCAGGCTCTCAGTGAAATTTTTGGAAAATCTTTCAATTATATGTCTCGTCACTTCAATATCGTCTATCATGAGCGAGGGAATTGAAGTGCCGATGATAAATGTATCCTTAACATAGTTAACTATTGTTAAGGGAATGAATGTCCAATATCATCCTATCGTGTCCAGCTATCACATGAATTCCTGTATCCTCTTCGATCTTTTGGGCAATGCTCTCCGGCTCCGCATCTAACATGGTCATGCCAAAATGTGTGAGGATCGCCTGATCTGGGCGTATCTTGGGTATGATGCCTCTCACATCATCCACGCACAAATGCATCACCGCTTTGTTCCTAGTAGGTTCCTTTATGGTCACATTCATTATCAAAATATTGGAATCTTTATAATCATCGATCAGTTCTGGAAAATATTTCGTATCCACCATGAGGGAAATTACCCTATCATTCATATTGAATTTGAGGCCATATGTCTCGACCGGATGTAAATGCCTGATAGAAGTGGAAAAGTGCAGGTCACCAATATTGTATTCTTTCTTCTCTTCAAGTATCTGTATGTCCTCAAGGAACGGCCGTAAGTATTTGAGGATCACCCTATCATCCCCATCCAAAGCCTCTTTTGGAGCAAATAGGATGCCTCTTTTCTCCAGGCCTCCACTGGTCATGGCATCTATGAGAATATTAACATCATTGGAATGGTCAATATGGGAATGTGTGAGTATTATGGCATCGAGCTTTGTCACATCGATATTTGTTTCCGCACACTTGACCAATGTTCCTGGCCCCGGGTCAATTATGATATCAAGCCCATGATATTTGATGAAAATACCTGCAGAAGAGCGAACTTGTTTCGCGACAACGAACCGTGAGCCAGCAGTACCCAGGAATCGTATATGGTCTATTTCAATATCTTCCACGATCACACCTCCAATCTTATATGAATTGCAATTCCTATCATGATGCTACTACTGCGTGCTCCTCGTTATGTTCACATTCTTGACCACCACATGGGGCGTGATGACCGGAATTCCGACCTCCCACCACCTTATCTGCTGTGGGTCATTTCCAATGTGCTTGATACTTGCCAGTATGTTCAACATATTCTCCGACACCCTCACATCCTTGACCGCGCCCTCTATCTTTCCATTCTTGATCCTGAATATGGCATCCCGTGGTATGGTGGAGAAATCACCGGTCTGATAATTCTGGAATCTCGTGTACCATAGATTCGTGATATACAGCCCATCCTGTATATCGGCGATCATCTCGTCCTTCGAGATGGTTCCCGGCTCAATGGTGCAGTTCCAGGCACGGGGTGTGATGAGGCCAGAGTTCCCAGTTGTTTTTGTCTCATTCTGTTTGGCAGTGCTGGTATTATGCAGGTAGGATTTCAGAATTCCTTTCTCTATGATGGTGTTCTTTTGTGTGGGAACGCCTTCGCTGTCGAAGTGCGGGGAGACCACGATATCCTTGTTCGTGGCATCATCCATCATGGTGAGTTCCTCGGTGCCCACCTTCTCTCCAACCTTGTCCTTGAAGAAGGATAGCCCCGCATCCACGAGCCCGGCCGAAGCAGATCCAACGGCCCTTTCCAGGAAATTGGCAAAGGCCAGTGGCGTGAAAAGAACATCAAATTTCCCCTCGCTGCCGAGAGCTGGATCCAAAGCGGCCTTTGCCATCTCTCCGGCTTCCTCCCCCACCTTCTGTGGATCGAGATCATCCAGGTTGTTCACTGACCTGACCGAGTGACCACTGGCCTCTTTGGAGGCAAATGCTCTCAGAGAGATATCCAGGTCCGCACCCGTGTGGTGTCCGCTCGCTCCTCCGCTGGTGGCCAGATACTGTGTTCCGTGGGACGAGTACAATACACCCGCAACCCTGTTCGCGCCACTGTTCATGGCTGAATCTATGGCCTGAGAGGCCAGTTCAATAAGGCCCTCATCGAGCTCGGCCAGTCTCTTATCATAATCACTCGCTGGATAGGAATGCTCGCCCTGGGCAATGCCCTCGTAACTCTGATTTGGCTCCATGACTTTGAGGAAAGCCAGCATATCGTCTATCGTCTTGTCCAGAGTATTGAAATCATTCACGCTGGTGTACATTATCTTCTTATCCTGAGTAAGGAATATGTCAATGCCCACGGATTCCCATGACTTGCTTATACTGATCTCGCTATTGGCGAATCTGACCTGATTTCTAGCTCCATCATAGGCAGTGCAGACAACATCATCCGCGCCCTTTTTCATGGCCTGGTCAACCACGTAACCCGGTATCTCTGATATCTCCATCATCTTCAAGCACCCCCCAGCTTGATATTTCGCAGCCTGATATGAGGCCCTCCGACCAATACCGGAATACCCTGGCTCGGCTCCCCCTTCCCACATGTCGCGGCCGTGAATTCCACGTCCTTTCCTACCGCGTCTATCGCGGTCCAGAAAGCGGGTGTGGTCATCTCCAGAATCGGTGCCTTTACAGGAACACCGATCCTGCCATTCTCAATAAGGTAAGCCTCCCTGCCAACATATCTCTGATTGTATCGTTTATCGTCAATGTTCCACTCCATGAAGGACTTCATCAGGACTCCGAGCTTAACATCCTCCACCAGCTCGTCTACCGAATACTCGCCTGGCTTGACGAAAGTATTTGCCATCCTGACTATGGCCTCCCGGCTGTAATTGTTCGCCCTGGCCGACCCATTGCTCAATACGTCCATCCTGGAGCCAGTTTCTCGATTATGGAAAAAGTCATTGATCACACCGTTCTTGATAAGCTCCCTGGGTCTAGCCTTCACCCCCTCATCATCGAATAGGTAATATCCATATGAATTCTCGATGGTGGGGTCGTCGATCACGGTGGCCACTTCGCTACCGATCCTCTGCCCCATCATGTCCTGAGAGACGAAAGATTCGCCAGCCTGGGCAGCCTCCCGCCCGAGTATCCTGTCACCCTCATATGGATGTCCGCAACTTTCATGGGCCGCGATGCCCGTTACTTCTGGACCCAGGATCATATCAAGTGCTTCTTTGGGTGCTTTAATTCCTTCTTTCATGTTCTTGAGAGACATCTGGATCTCATTGCCCAGATGCTGTATGAGGTGGTCGATGTCCATGAACTCCCAACCCATGGCGGCCCCCAGCTGGAGCATGGCCTGTGATGTTTTACCACCCTCCAATATGGTGGCCAGCATGAAAAGATGTATCCTGGGTATGCTGGAGGCTATCTTCGAGCCCTCGGAATTGCAGAAATACTTCTCCCTCTGCTCCACACCCAGGCTGAAATAACTACCTACCAACTCATCGATAGCAATGCCTTTATTGATCTCATAAAGCGCGGCCAGTACATCCTCGGAGCCAATATCCCCAAGGCTCTTCTTCTGGATAACACTGTAATCCTTGATATTCGGGTCTTCATCAGCGTATTGGATCTTGTTCTTCAGCAAGCGGGCGGAGGCCTTTGCCATGTTCACCCCCCTCTCCGTGGCCTTCAGGACAGAATCCCTATCCAGCCGGTTGGTGGATGAAAAGCCGAGTGCCCCGTTCACCAGCACCCGGATGCCTATTCCAGCATCCTTATCGAAGCCCGAAACCTCTGGATTCCCATTCTTCAGGAGAGAATCCATTCCGGAAATGAATTCCATCCTGGCTTCCGCATACTCCGCTCCCAATTCCTGCGCCCTGCTCACTGCCAGTTCGGCTAGATCCCTGTCCATTTCACTTCACTCTCCATAATCATCTGTCAATGTCATCTGTGCCCTATTTCCCCCCCTCTTCATAGGAGTAATATCCTGTTCCGAGGCCTTGGAAGGCAGCAATACCTTCCCATACTGGCCACCACCTCCCGGGACTATGATGACCTTCCCGGTCCTGAAGGCTTCCACGCCCTCCGCGATGTCCTTTCCCACCAATTCCTCGATCTGAGAAATTGGTGCCTCCATCAGTACTATGACTTCATTCCCGAAAGCCGTAATAAGTTTTTCCCAAACAGCCATGCCCTTCTTGGAATAGGGGGATGAAATATCCATCACCTGGTTGATGATCTCTCCAAGGGGCACGAGATGAACGTACTCCGGCCTGTGATCTGGATGACGGACGATGCCGTCATCGCTAAGTTCCTTGGCCCGGTCCCTCACGCCCTTCTTTATCACGCCCCGGCAGGAGCATCTCCAGCGTCTGGAAAGAGCTTCTTCCAGGGTATAATGCTCGAAACATCTGGGGCAGGCTGTTTCATTGTATTTTCCTTCCTGAGGGGGCAGGCCCACATTCCTCACGAATTTCCTTCCTTTCTCCCTTCTGATGGCCTTCATCACCTCGTCATAGGTCATGTCCTTGGCCCTGATAGTGTTGAATTCCCTGGCCAACCGGATGGCATAGGGGGAATGTGCATCGGAATTGGTCATGAAGGTTATGTCCTCCAGCTCGCGTATCATATCGCCATAGGTGCTGTCCGCGCTCAGGCCCAGTTCCAGAAATTTCACATCCCCGGCCCTGGAACCGTAGCACTCTTTCAGGCTCCCATAATGCGCGTACATGCCCGTCCATGGAGTGAAGGCATGAGCCGGCCCAATGCTGGCCTCCACCTCCCTTGCCAACTCGGCCAGTTCCTCGCCATTTAGCTGAATATAGGGTCTTCCATCGGCCTCCAGGCTCTTGGTATGGCCTTTCAATCCTTCTATGAAACCCTCTACGGAAGATAAAGATGGAAAATATATGAGATGATGAACCCTTTTAGCGGCCTGGACCTCGGTATTGAGTATGAATCTGGTTCCCGACATCTCGAAGGTCCCATCATCAATCCTTTCACACTCTTTTATCTGCTTCATCCATTTGGAATGAAGGCAATCCCCGGTAGCTAGAAGTGATATTCCTTTTCGTCCGGACTCGATGGCCAGTGTCTTGATGTTCATATTATTGCTGGTGGCCCGGGAATATTGGCCATGAATATGCAGATCGGCATTGAATTCCATCGACTCTGGATGGAAATTGAATAATAAATACTTACGTTATTCTATTTTGATATATGTTTTATCGTGCGTCTTGTGAGCTTCCAGACCCGAAAATAAGCATCAAATCCTTTAGGGTCTGATAGTCCAAACCGATAGATTTATACAGCTAGATTTAAATCACTGGCTGAGGGAAATGATAAAGATAATTGGAATAATGTCGATCTTCGGGGGACTTGGATTTCTGGGCCTGGGATTCATATTCATTGTTGCTGGTGGTTCGAGCAATCTCAGGGTTGGAGGGGCTTGTATCGGCCTTGGGCTCGTTCTATTGCTACTGACCTATTTTTTGGTCAAAATGGAATCAAAACGACCCACACTTGTTCATCAGGATATCAATGTCCAGATGTCAGGCTCCGGAGAATTCAAAAAGAGGGATATCGCCTGCCCCAGTTGCGGCGCACCGGTCAAGGATGAGAATATCAAGCTCATTGATGGTGGATTGATGATAAACTGCCCCTTCTGTGAAAAGGTATCTGCATTGGAAGAGGAGCCAAAATGGTAGGTGTGCTATGAAACAGAAGATCATTACAATATCCATCATGCTGGCCATGGTCTGTATCATCTTTATTCCCGCATCTTCCCAGGCCCAGATCAATTATGATTTTGCTGTTATTAATGAACTCGTTGACATCACAATGAACAAGGATGGTAGCGTGGGCATCTTCTATGAGATAGAATTTGTCAATTACGGAGGTTTGGACGGTGTGGACATTGGCCTTCCGAACAAAGATTATAAACTGAACACTGCCAGTGCGAAGATGTATATCGATGATCAGGTCTATTCACCTTCTGAGATCCAGAAGTCCCCGTGGATAGATGTCGGTGTCGCTATTGAATTCACATACGCCTTCCAGAGAGAGATAAGGAATTCTGGAAAAACTTTCATCCTGGAATTCTCAATAATCTGCGATCGAATGGTCTGGGAGAATGAGCTTGTTGAAGGCGGTGTGGGAATAAAGTTCAGACCGACCTGGTTCGACCCATCATTCCAGCGCGGGTACACTGGCTACCTCAGAACGAACATAATCTTCCCTGAAGGGTTCACAAATACGACCGAAGCGGTCTGGCTGGAGGGGCAACCCTGGGACAGCATAGAGTATGATGCTACAATAGAGCGAGTTGTCGCAACCTGGGAAGCGAATAATATTCCACCGGACTCCATAGCCCAGGGCAATTACGACATTGGGGCAGGACTTCCGGCCAGATATGTTGATAAATATTATGAAGAATCACTCTGGGATCTTGCCTGGAATGTTATTGTCGCATTCATCGATCTTGTACTGGCCAATATTTGCTTAGTGACCATCGTGCTCGTGATCACCATCATATTAGCTTACAATTTATGGTGGGAGCGCCGAACTGTCGATTATTTCAAACCAAAGATGTCCGTCCAGGGTACTGGCCCAAGGCGTGACCTCACCGCGGTCGAAGCAGCTATTGTTCTGGAACTTCCACTGGACAAGGTGGCCACGATGATCCTTTTCGGGCTTATGAAAAAAGACCTGGTGAAAACCAAATTCATTGATGGCAAGGTCGAGATAGAAAAGGTTCGGGGCAAAAAACCAGATCATGTCTATGAAAGAAAATACCTGGCGGCCATCAATGAATCTGGCAGGATGGTTAGTGGTGAGCTGGAAAAAGCCATGATCTACCTCATAGAAGATGTGGAGCACAAGCTGGTTGGCTTCAATCACAGAGCCACGAAGAAATATTATAAAAGGATCTGTGAAAAGGCCTGGCAGCAGGCTAAAGATGCAAAAACACCCGAGAAGTTCTCCAATGGTCTGAAAAGACGGCATGAATGGATGATGCTGGAAGAGGATTATGAGGACAGGATGAGCAATATCCATGTAGATCATGTAATGTACATCCACCATCCCCATTATCGTGGAGTCAGTGGTACGGGTATCGGCACTGGCACGGGTGCGAGCATAAATATCCAGAGCATGGCCCAGGGCTATGTATCGAGAGTAAAGACCTCCAGCAAGTCCCTTGTGTCGAGCTTGAATACTTTTTCAGCAGCCGTAACGAGGAAGACAAACCGCCCAACGAATTATGCAAAAGTAGCACTGGACAATGCGGCAGCGGCAGTAGAAGCATCTGGTAGTAGCGGGGGCTTTGGAGGAGGGGGTGGCGGGGGCTGTGCCTGTGCATGCGCCTGTGCCTGTGCTTGTGCAGGGGGTGGTAGATAATGAGCCAGCTGAAAAAATATGACGGCCATGGAGAACTGGCAGGCCATAGATTTCACTTGAGAATTGATTCGGATAAGAAGGGCGTTCTGCTTGTTGATGCGTCCAAACTCATCTTCCTGAACGGCACTGCGATCGACTATGTCTGCGGTATACTGGCTGGGGAGGAGCCCGCCAGAACATTCAGGAAAATGCGGAAAAAATATCGTAAATTGAAAAAACCGGAGTTCCATGAAGATCTCGAGATTGTGAAACAACAACTCGTGAACTATCTGGCTGGAGATGATGAGTTCATTGAGAATGTGGGTACGGAGAGCCCGCTTCTGGGTGCGGATGAATTACCATCACCGTACAGGATGGACATTGCATTGACATACCGGTGCCAGAATGAATGTTCCCATTGCTACAATGAGGCCAAGGAAAAACCCGAGTTGGATATTGGGTCATGGAAGAAAAACCTTGAATGGCTGTGGGAGGCTGGCATACCTCATATCGTGTTCACAGGTGGAGAGCCCACACTTTTTGATGGACTTGAGGAACTGTTCGCGAGGTCTGAAGAATTGGGCCAGATAACAGGATTGATAACCAATGGCAGGAGATTTTCCAAGCCGGGCTATGTTAGAGATCTTGTCAATGCGGGAATGGACCATGCGCAGATCACCCTTCTCTCCCATAAAGAGAGCCAGCATGATGAGTTCGTGGGCAGCCAGGGAGCGTGGAAAGAAACTGTTGAAGGGATAAAAACGGCCTTGGCAGAAGAAGTATATATTAGCTCGAACACCACGATCATGAGAAGCACACTGGATGGCATGGAAGAGACAATGAGATTCCTCATTGACCTGGGGGTGGAAAATATCGCCTTCAATGCCCTCATCCGTTCAGGACAGGGAAAGACAGCGGAGGGCATATCGTTCGAGGAACTGGCCACCGTCCTTCAGAAATTAAAAGGCATAGCTGATGAGAATGATATTAACATGATATGGTACGCCCCAACACCCTATTGCGAGTTCAACCCCATCAACCACGGCTTGGGGATCAAACAATGCACCGCTTGCTCCATCAATATGGCCATGGAGCCAGATGGCACGGTCATACCCTGCCAGAGCTATTATCAACCACTCGGGAAGGCCCTGGGTGATTGGGAAGATATCTGGAACCACGAATTATGCCAGAAGATCAGAGAGAGAAGGTATATGCCGGATAAATGCAAAGATTGTGAAATGTGGCAACTTTGCGGTGCGGGTTGCCCGCTCTCAATAGAGCAAGGGGATTATCTCTGCGGTGACAGTTTCAGCAATCCATGATGATCGATCATTATTGAATAACACCATCATCATGATTTCTTGGCCATTGCGTAAAAGACCGGATTATATTGGAACAATGAATCACCAGAATTCTCAATGGCTTGTAACATGGCCGTCCTCTCTGTCTCGGATATCCAGACCAATTCATTGTTGATC
>JAGLQE010000283.1 GCA_023137005.1 Thermoplasmata archaeon | reverse complement strand
GGTCTTCATCGAGAAGTACATTCATGAACCGCATCACGTCGAATTCCAGGTCATCGGGGACAAACACGGCCATCTCATCCATGTCCTTGATAGAGAATGCAGTGTGCAGAGAAGGAACCAGAAGCTCATAGAGGAAACACCCAGCCAGGCGATCTCTGAAGAGATCCGTGAGGAGATGGGTGCACAGGCTGTTCTGGCCGCCAAAACAGCAGGATACTACAATGCAGGAACCTGCGAATTCATGTACAAGGACGGCAAATACTACTTCCTTGAAATGAATACAAGATTGCAGGTGGAGCATCCTATTACCGAGATGATCACGGGTGTGGATCTGGCCAGAGAACAGTTGAGGGTCGCTTCCGGCCTGGAACTGGAATACGAGCAGTCGGACATCGTGTGCAAGGGCCATGCCATCGAATGCCGTATCAATGCTGAAGACCCTGCAAACGGGTTCATGCCATCCCCCGGCAAGATCAGCAGATACGCTGAGCCATCCGGACCGGGTGTCAGGGTGGACTCTGGTGTTTACCAGGGATTGGATTTCCCACCATACTATGATTCAATGGCAGCCAAGCTCATTGTCTGGGCCGAGGATCGACCACGCGCCATCGAGAGGATGAAGCGCGCACTCTGGGAATACCAGATAGGTGGTATGAAGACCAATATTCCCTTCCATGAGGTCGTCATGAATGAACCGGTGTTCAGAGCTGGAATTTATAATACCAGCTATATCGAGAACAATGATATCATGAACAAAGTGGCCAAGTACATGGAAGAAAAGCGGGCACAAGGTGGCAATAAGAAGAATGCCGCTGCCATGGCCGCTGTTCAGACCATTATCTCTGCTAGCCAGGGTTGAATCTATAATATGAAAGGCCGTGACTGGCCTTTCATACATTTTACTATTTTTAATATTCTAATCTCAAATTATAAATAATTCGCCACCCATATGCATACAAGGTGAAAATAAATGACAAAGACAATACTTATGAAGAAGGGGGAGTCCTTGAAGGATGAGAAGAGAACAGGTGTCCTATACAGGAATGTACTGATGGTGGAGAAGATGGAAGCGACAGTAACTCACATCCTTCCAACATGTAAGACCCAGGGGTTTTCCCACAAGGGCAAGGAGATCAAGTTCATGGTGAAGGGAGAGTTGGAATACCATGTAGGGGATGAGGCATTCACATTGCAGGAAGGAGATACATTGTTCCACCATTCGGATGACAAGCACTGGGCAGAGAACAAGGGCACTGGTGAGGCAATATTCATAACAGTCTCCACACCCGGGACCTTCTCCATGTTCTACGGTGATGACGGCAAGAAGAAGTGAAGTTGATACCATGACCGAGATAGGAAGAATGACCATCAGACTCGGCGAGGTCGATTCGACCAATGAATATGCCAAGGAGCTGATAGGCCAGGGCTGTTTGGAAGGAACCATTGTATTATC
>JAGLQE010000282.1 GCA_023137005.1 Thermoplasmata archaeon | reverse complement strand
CCCTCCACCACGAGGATATCTGGCAGAATATCAAGAAGTGATCGTACGGCAATGGACTTGCATGTTCCTTTGTCCCCCCTGATGAGAACTCCACCAACATTGGGGTTTATGATATTGAGTATCAATGCCTTTTTCAGAACATCCTGGCCGACCATCCCACTGAAGGGATATACCACCTTTTTGGGTTGCGCCACCCCACTGGTTCCATCCTGCTGTTCAAGGTCCATCATGCCCACCTGTTCATTCCATCTCGGCCTCGCGTTTATCGACCAGCTTTCTCAGCATCTCCTCGCTGAATTCTTCATCATCTTCGAAGCCACGGCGTTTCATCCTGTGTGGTAAGGCCATCGAGGCAGCTGCCACGATGTCTTCTGTCGTGGTCTCCATTCTTCCCTCGAAAGCCGCATTTGCTCTTGCCGCTCTTTCTATGATGATATCCGCCCTGTGTCCGTCCACATTGAAGTCCAGGCATACCTGAGCGATCAATTTGAACATTCTATCGGAGGTCGTTACCTTGGGTATGAGTCCATTGGCCCTATCTATCTTATTGACCAGTTCAACTCTGGATGGTTCGAATTCCTCCCTAAATTTCAGGGGATCGGATGTGAATGCCTCTCTTCTTTTCACTATATCGATACGTTTGGCAACATCCTTGATACCTATCACGTCAGTCTGAAGAGCTATCCTGTCCAGGATCTGAGGGCGCAATTCTCCTTCTTCAGGGTTCATGCTTCCAACGATTATGAATCTTGATGGGTGGCTGAGACTTATTCCCTCTCTCTCGATGGTGACCACGCCCGAGCCAGCAGCATCAAGCAATATGTCCACGATATAATCATCCAGTAGGTTTATCTCATCCACGTACAGAACACCACGATGGGCCTCTGCAAGGATACCTGGCTCGAAGGATTTGACCCCCTCGGTCAGCACCTTCTCAATGTCTATGCTTCCTACAAGACGATCCTCTGTCACGTTCAATGGCAGATCGACGACTTGAACCTGTCTTGTGTGGGTCCTGAGGTTTCCGGCCTTGCTTGCGGCCGTACATTCGGTACAGAACTTCTCGGGGTCTGCGGGATCACAATTGAACTTACAGCCAGTGACCTCGATGTCTGGCAATATCTCTGCCAGTCCCCTGACTGAAACAGACTTTCCGGTTCCCTTCTGTCCCCGTATCAGCACACCGCCTATCTCCGGGTAGATCGCATTGAGGGTGAGAGCGCGCTTCATCTTCTCCTGGCCCACCATGGCCGTGAAGGGGAATAATACTCTCTTCTGCTTTCCGCGGTCCAGCATCTTGCTTGCCGCTTCCTTGATCTTGAGACGATCCTCCTCATCCATCCTGTGCCTCATCTGGCTTTCCAGTTCGGTCCTGAGGTTCATCATCTCCTGTTCTTTCAATCTCAATTTCTCACGATTATCGTCAAGTAAATTCTTTTGCATCTCCAGCTCGCTTCGGGATGATATGAGCTCTTCTTCCTTGATCTTGAGCTTCTCTTCCTCCTCCATCATCATGTCATCCTGCCGCTTCTCCAGTTCAGTCTGGATGAGACTCTCCATCTCCTCTTCTTTCATTCGGAGCTTCTCTTCCTCTTCGGCCATGTACTGGGTCTTGAGCTCTAATTCTGAACGGATGGCAGATACTTCCTCTTCTTTCATCCTGAGCTTCTCTTCTTCCTGCTGGATCTGATTGGAAAGGGATTCCAGTTCTGTTTGAATGTCATCTATTTCCTCATCCTTGAGCCTTAACTTCTCTTCCTCTTCCTGAATCATCGTCTCATACTCTTCTTCCAGCTTCTGCTGTATATCTCCGATCTCCTCTTCGGTCTCCAGGAGAACCTCGAACTCGTTCCGGCCACTGTCTGCCAGTACTTCCGGATACTTGAAGAAGGCGAGCCACACATCAAGGAATATCATGAATAATAGTAGGAACAGGACAATGATTATCATGACCAGGTCTCCACCAAGGAACTGGGATGAGTAAGCCACATCTATGCTGAGGCCTGCGGCCATAAGGCCTGATGGGACCAGGGATATTATGAGATTGATCTTCCTGTCCCAGAAATGCAGGGCAGCGGAACTCATGGACAGGACCATGGATAAAAGTAGGATGGGTATGCTGAACACATTACCAAAAGTCGGCACAAGACTGAATGATACGGACGGAATTCCCGTATCGTTCGTCATATTGGTGATCATGAGTATGAATTCCATTAGAACGAATATAGCCAGGAACACATAGAAGAACAATGTGATGATACTGAGATTGTAATAATTGAAGAAGCCCTCCTGCTTCTCTTCCTTCAGGATATCGTCTACCTCCTCCTTCTTTTCCAGATCTCGCCGACGAGCTGCTTTACGATCTCTCTTCATATCCTCTTTCTTCTCTTCTTCCTCGGCTTCGGCCAGGGCATCGTCTTCCTTCTGTTCATCGTCCTTTGCTTTCTTGCCTTTCTTTTTCTTCTCTTTTTTATCTTTCTTGCCACCCCATCTGGAGCTCTTCTTTTCATCCCCGTCCTCGGGTGTATCTTCGGTGGCTGGATCTTCATCTTCCGGTTCATCTTCTGGCTCATCTTCTGAAATGTCATCTGCATCAATGTCATCCTCGTCCTCTGCTTCTTCGGGGGCAGGCTCATCTACAATGTCTGGCTCATCCTCTTCAGGCTCTTCCTCAGCCGGTGTTTCCGCAACAAAGGTATTGAGGTCTGTGTAACAATGAGGGCATATCTCGGCCAGTTTGTCTATTGCCTTGGCACAGGATGGACATGGTTTGGCATGGCTGAGGTCATGATCACAGTTGGGACAATTTTCAATTCCTTTATCAACTACCCCATCGCAGGATGGACAAAGTAACTGGTCCTCCTGTAATTCGATGGCCTCTTCCTCTTCATCCTCTTCCAGGGTTTCCTCGACTTCCTCAGGTTCTGCTTCGACATCATCTGCTTCGCC